>CALARM010001206.1 GCA_937888925.1 uncultured Synergistia bacterium
GAGTTAATGCCTGTGAGATTGATTAAACCTTCATGTTCTCCTCTTTCTTTTTTTATGATAAAATCTTTTGCTTTTTCCCCCGGCCCCTGCAGATGTGGCCGGATACCTGACATGTCAGGCGATAGATCTTCTTTTTTTATAAAAGGAAGAAAGTCTTTCGTACTTTCATAAAAATCTTCCAGATGGTCTGCATTTACAGAATAATCTATTTCATTTACATAATATGCATTCGGTCCGAGTTTGAACCCCCCTTTGAGATCCACTACGCTGTGTATGCCGAGGCTTACCAGATCATGGTGAGGAGAAGGATATACAAGGCCCCTGATAAATCTGTATTTTCCGTTTCCTACAGAGAAATATTCACCTTTGCAGTAATGCAGTTTATAATCAAGACCTGCCATAGAAGCTACATGGCCGCTGAAAAGACCTGCCGAATTTATAACCGTTCTGCTGAAGATTCTGGTTTTCTCTCCGTTCTGTTCCTGAATTTCACAGATCCATCGTCCCCTGTCTTTACAGAGGCCCGCAAGAGGAGTATTGTAGCTTACCATTACATTATTTCTTTCTGCCTTTGCCAGAAAATAAAGCATAAGACTGTGGCTGTCTATAATCCCTGTAGAAGGTGAATGGAGAGTACAGATGGTATTTATAAATGGTTCTATTTTTTTTACATCCTTCTCATCCAGAAATTTCAAATCTGTAACCCCGTTGGCTTCTGCCTGTTTCTTTAAGTGTTCCAGAGACGGAATTTCGTGGTCTTTTACGGCAACAATCAGTTTTCCGCATTTTTTGTGAGGTATATTATGTTTCCTGCAGGTCTCATAGAGCAGTTCTCTGCCTTCAACACAGAGTTTTGCTTTAAGGCTGTCTGTGGAATAATAAATACCGGCATGTATTACTTCACTGTTACGGCTTGAAGTTTCGTGCCCGAATTTTTTATTTTTTTCCAGAAGTAATACGGACTGACCTGTCTGTGAGAGTTCAGCCGCAATGGCAAGTCCTACTACTCCCGCACCCACTATTGTAATATCGAATTGTTCCATAAAATTGTAATAAGCGACGCGTCACGCATTACGCGTCACGCGTCACGAATTTAAGACTTATTTATAAATAACGGTTGTAAGATATTCCTTTGCATTTGCCCTGAAGATATTATCCATCATATCTTTGTAATAGTGATAGAATCTTTCCTGTTCCCCTTCAGGGAAATCACTCATTTCAATGGCATATGCTATTATTTCATCAAAATGTTTGTCATAAAACTCTACCATTTTATCTTCTATGTCAGGGAAGTTCTTTTCACAGAAATCATTGAATTTTTCAATCTCAAAGTATTCCTTGCTCAGTTTTACCTGATGATTATATTTTTCAATCTGAGGAACAGAAGGATCGTTTAATATTTTCAGATATTTGTTCTGTTCCATGTCTATGCGCATGTCTTTTTCCGTAACGGCACAGTAGGATACCCATTTTACAAGGGCACATATGAGCCATGGGAAATGTACATGGAGTGACGTAAAGTTGCTGTCAGGGCATGCATTCGCAAAATCTATGGGATGGATGCTGCCGTCTTTTATAAGTGCTTCAAATGAATTATATGTCCATCTGTAATAGGCATTTATAAATAATACATAATTGATTGTTCTGTCGCATACGTCTTTATCCAGTTTTAATTTTGCCGGACTGTAATGTTCATGAAGCGGTTTATCAGGCTGAAATTCCATGGGAAGAACCTGAGGTCCTATGGCCATACATCGGACAAAATTATCGTAATTTTCTATTGCTTCCTGGAGATGGAACGATTTGCTTCCTGTCTGATCATACTGATAATAGAGCTCATCCATACTGTGTACTTTAAAGACCTCACTGCCGCCCCCTCCGAAGGCTTTCTTTAAAAATAGAGGAAACTGGCCTTTGAATTCTTTTTCTACTGTTTCAAGAAGATAATTGCCTTTACAGTAGAATTGATCGTACATAATTTTATTCTTTTTCTTCCACCTGATTGTTCTTTCCATTTTTTTGTTTACTTCTTCCCAGTCTATGTGACGCCTGTGTTCATCCCATCCGAATTTTGTATTGCCTATGATCAGTTCCTGCTCATATTCCCATAACTGCTGTTTTTCCTGTTCTTCAGTATAGGGTCTGAACTGGGGCAGTAATACTGTGACAGGCAATCTGTCAGAAGGATGAAGGGCTCTGGTGATCAAATCATAAGTGGCATGTTTGTCATGGGTATGGAAAGTATTACTGTGATTTGCTATTCTCATCTGGCAGTTTATTGCCTGCTGGGCAAAAAACTTGTAATAATCGTTCCAGTGAACAGTTCTATCTACGATAAAATCGCTTTCATCGTTTAATCTGGCTCCTGCTCTGAGAGGTTTTGCAACAATTCTTCCCAGTTCAAGTTTATATTTGTCTTTTTTGTAAGTTATTACAGGATCCAGGAAATTGAGAAAATTCATCATTGCTGCTCTCATGCTCCAATCATAAGAAGCCATAATATTGATTTTTTTTACCTTATAACTCATAATCTTCCGGTGATTAAGTGCCATTCAGGCACAAACCACTCCCCTCCTTTTTATTTGATTTTTCTATAGCTTCTACAGAACTATTAGAAAATCCTTCATGTTTATAAGTTCATTATATGGTTCATATGTTTGATATTCAGATGGGCTAATTTGTATAGAGGTCCCTGTAAAAACGAAACATACTTTATATATTAAGATTTTTATGGAAGACCTTTACGAATCTCATCACTGACTGACATAACCCGGTGGCAACAACAAAGAATAAGAACCTGTTCTTCCCTTCACACTTCACGATTCTCATATAAATTCTTGACTGCTATTATAAAATGCTATATACTATTTTGAACATATAAATAAGGTGAATTTTTTAGAAAAATTTTTATAGTTCATAATATATATTTAAATAGCCTTTAAATAAAGAGCCAAAATTAAAAGAACAGGGTGAAATGTTTATGGGAAAAATTATAGCTATTGCAAATCAAAAAGGCGGTGTCGGGAAAAGTACTACTGCTGTTAATCTGAGTGCCTGTCTTGCCATGGAAGGAAAAAAGGTTCTTCTGGTTGATATTGACCCGCAGGGCAATGCTACAAGTGGTCTTGGTATTGAAAAACATAAAATTAAAAACTGCATTTATGATGTACTTGTAAATCAGATGACTGTCGAAGATGTCATAAAAAAGACAGAAGTGGAGAACCTCTGTATGGTACCTTCCACGATAAGACTTGCAGGAGCAGAGGTAGAACTTGTGTCAAGGCTTGCAAGGGAAACAATACTTTTAAAGAGTTTGAAGAGCTTTAACAACGGTTATGATTATATACTTCTTGATTGTCCTCCCTCCCTGGGAATACTTACAATGAACAGTCTTACTGCTTCCGACTTTGTTCTCATACCGATACAATGTGAATTTTATGCCCTCGAAGGTGTGAGGCAGTTAGAAGATATTATTAAAATGGTAAAAAGACATGTTAACCAGAACCTTGAAATAGGGGGAGTAATTCTTACCATGTTTGACCCCAGAACAAACCTCTCCCATCAGGTGGCAGAAGAAGTAAAAAAGTATTTCGGTAAAAAAGTATTTGAAAGTATTATACCGAGAAATGTCCGTCTCAGCGAAGCTCCTAGTCATGGTCAGCCCATTAGTATTTATGCCCCCACGTCCAAAGGAGCTGAAGCATATACGAAACTGGCTCTGGAGGTGCTCAATCTTGAGTAAAAAAGGACTTGGTAAAGGGCTTGGAGCTATATTTTCACAGGTTGATATAACATCTTCAGAAGAAGAAGGGATAGCCCTGATTGACATAGATGAAATAACCCCCAATCCCTACCAGCCGAGAAAAGATTTTGATGAAGAAGAACTGCAAAACCTTGCGGTTTCTATAAAAGAACATGGCCTGATACAGCCTGTAGTAGTGGTAAAAGAAGGTGACCTTTATAACCTTGTTGTGGGAGAAAGAAGATGGAGAGCAGCCAGAATAGCAGGTTTATCTAAAATTCCTGCTTTAATAAAGAAAAAAGAAGAAGTGCGCCTTCTGGAAATGGCTATTGTAGAAAATATTCAGAGGGAAAATTTGAATCCCCTGGAAGAAGCAGAAGCTTTCGGACAGCTTCTTGAAGAATTCGGATTAACACAGGAACAGCTTGCCGTAAAGGTAGGAAAAAATCGTTCTACTGTGGCAAATATTCTCAGATTGCTTAATTTACCTGCAGAAGTGAAGGAAATTTTGAGAAAAGGCCTTATTTCGTCAGGACATGCAAGAGCTATTCTTATGCTGGACAGAGAAGATGCGCAGATATTATTCTGTGAGAAGATTATAAGAGAAGGGCTTTCCGTAAGACAGGCTGAAGAACTCGCAGGTAATAAAGATAGAGAGAAAAAGAAAAAAATAACTAAAGTTTGTAAAACTGTAGAGGTTATGGATATACAGGAAAATTTGCAGAAATTGTTTGGAACCAGGGTAGAAATAAAGCACAAAGAAAAAGTAAATAAAGGTAAAATAGAAATATCCTATTATTCTCTGGACGATCTGAACAGATTGCTGGATATGATGGCAACACTTGCTTCGGATGGGGCTATGGAAGATATGCTTTGAAACTTCGGTTTTATTTATTGAGAGGATGATTATGTTGATTAAAAGATTATTTTTTTGTATTATTATAATGATAATGATAGTTTTTCCGGGATGTAAAAATGGAGGAGACACAGCACCTACTCCGGTTCCGGAAAAAACAGTCAGTGCTGTGACTCCTGCGGTAATTGAGAAAAAGAACCCTTTAAAGGATGAGGATAAAAAAGAAATAACAGAATTACTGGACCTTTATTACGGAGCAATACAGTCAGAAGATTATGAAAAAGCTTTAAGTCTTATGACAGATGCAGCACAGAAATACTATGGTACAGTTGAAAATTTTAAAAGTACTTTTGTAGTTCCCGGTATTGTAATAAAAGATTATAAATTATTAAAGGTAGATGGCAGTGAAGATGGGAAAGCCGATAAAGCAATAGCTGAAAGTGTTATAACCTACACTGTTACAGGCGTATTTTCCGACACTCCTGTTGAAAATACTGAAACAAAAAGAGATGGAGTTACCATGGAAAAAGGTACATGGAAGGTTAATGTGAAATTTGGCCCTTACAGATGTTTGGACGTAAATAAAGAATCCGAAAAATATGATTTACTGGTAAAGGTTCATGCTATAGACATATATCCTGATTATGTTACTGTAAATGTATCTTTTAAAAATAAAGGGAAAGAGGATATATGTATATTACCTTATAATAAACTGACAACCCTTACATGTGACGGCAAAAATGTTTTTCCTACAGTGGATCTGCCTTTTGCCCTGGACAGTAATCTCTATAAAGGAGTAACGATACCGGGAGGAAAACTTATGCCGGGATTTATAAACTTTAACGGCATACTTGGTACCGGCACAAAGAAGCTTGATTTGAAAATAGATGGGAATTTGAATCCTGTTAAAAAAGCGAAATTTACAATTGAACTGAAAGACATAAAGTTGTAAAATATTTATATGAGAATCGTGAAGAGTGAAGGGTGAAGAGAGGAACATATTATCATTTTTCGTTATGACCGAACCGGTCATGGATGTTAGTAATAATATATTAAGGAGGGGAGATTATGAAAAAAATAGCAATCACTTTTATATTGCTCATGACCTGTTTCTTAATATCATGTAAAAATAATTCTCTGCCTGAAGTAACGGTAGACAGGGCAAAATTCGAAGGTAAGATCATGTCTGTCGATAAGGTAGTTTATTTAGAGGCAGAGCCTTTTTTGAAAAAACTCCGCTTAACTCCTTCCCTTGAAGGAGGGAAGATACGTTCAGGTTATGACGAAATAGATAAGAAAATTGAAAAATATTACCTGAAGAAAGACGGTGTTATTTACATAGCAGCTTTAGATGTGTCAAAAGCACTTGGTGCTACAGGCACATTTATGGCCGAATACAATACTCTCAGTATAAATACTGCAAATATGCCACCTCTTCCCGTTAAAAAACAGGGGGGAGCTTCTACCGGTGACGGTGCAAATCAACTAAATCCGGGGCACTATATAAACAGGGCAGTTGATGCCACAAAACAGGTAGATCAGTTTCAGAATCAGTGATTGATCAAAAAAGACATATGAAAAAGCAGACTGTAATAGATAAAAAGTCCGGTCATATGGCTTTTATGGAAGAAGAATTTTAGATATAAAAGTTCGGTTGTATACAGGGAGACGAATTATCTTCCTGATTGTACATCTATACTTATGGCGCCCATCCACCTGTTTCTCAATTCTTCCGTATCCCAGTCACTTTTGCCGTTTCCCGGCCATGGATCAAAGACATGAAAACAGGTAACCCAGGGCCCCTGGTAAGTATTACACCAGTCAACTCCGTAGCAAACCACTACGTGACCTGACCCGTCCTCATTTTTTACGCCTATTATAAAAGGTTTGCCGTTGTCAAGTTCCTGGATAATATTCTGAAAAGGTATGAATACATATTCCGGATAGGCTTCTGCCGTAACATAGACTTTTTTCCCGTGCTGTGTAACACCCCAGCCGTTCATATATGATGCTATCTGGAAAAGATCCCTTGCAGGATAATTCACAAGGGTACCATAGGTTCTCATTACTACTTCTTCCTGTGTGCAGGGAATATCATAATAATTAAGAGCCATTGCAATACAGGTGGCCCAGCACCATTGAGTTTCTTTCTGTTCTGCCGTGCAGAATTCAAAATTGTCAAGTTTAATCGTATAGGTTTGTTCATTATAATTGTTATAATTGTTATAGTTATCGTAGGTTTGCGGATAATACTGGCCTTGTGTTCTGACAGGAAGAAGTAATATGAAAGAGAAAAGTAATAGTAATATAATGGATCTGAATTTATTTTTCATAATTGTTTCACCTCTGTTTTAATCATGACCCGTTACGCGATTAAAGTTTCTCATTACCGGTTATGACTGAAATCATTTATGGTAATTAGTAAGACATAACACATGATTCAGGCGGCTGAAGGTTGTAATATTCTCCTGTCACGCGTTACGCGTTACGATTATAATTATCACCTTTTATTTATATAAAGTCAAGTCTTTAAATTACTTGACATAACAGGTTTTTTTCTTTATAATATATTTTCACTGTACTTTTTAGTTGAGGCGTCGCCAAGCGGTAAGGCACTGGATTTTGGATCCAGCATCCGCAGGTTCGAATCCTGCCGCCTCAGTAGAATTAAGTTTACACAGGGAGCAGAAAGCTCCTTTTTATTACAGGCTGGTCACCTTTATTATTGAACAATCTGCAGGTAATATATTTATCATCATTGATTGAACCTCACATGATAGCTAACAGGTGATAGCCAGGTTAATGGGAATTCCTATGGATAATTTTCTGACTGTTATACTGGCCGCAGGAAAAGGCACAAGGATGAAGTCCAATCTGCCCAAGGTTTTACACAGACTTAACGGAAAACCTATGGTAGAATATGTACTTGATGTTACAGATGAACTTTCTCTTTACAACAGAGTAATTGTTACAGGCGAAGGACATGAAATGGTGGAAAAAGCCGTGAAAAATCGTGGGAAATGTGTTCTTCAGAGTGAACAACTCGGTACAGGTCATGCGGTGCTTCAGGCGTGGGATTATTTTGTTGATTTTCCCGGTCATGTTCTTGTTCTTTCCGGAGATACTCCCCTGTTATCAGCCATGGTGATTCGGAAATTAATTGATGATTATAAGAATTCCTGTGCTGATATTTCTATCCTGACAACTACTCTGCAAGACCCGGGGCATTATGGAAGAATAGTCCGTAATGGTCAGAGGGTCACGGCTATTGTGGAATATAAAGACGGTACGGAAGAAGAGAGAAAAATAAAAGAAATCAATACTGGAACCTATTGTTTTCGCGCTTCTGTTCTCAGGGAGTTTTTACCGTTTTTGAACAGGGAAAACGCCCAGGGAGAAATGTATCTTACCGATGTTATAGGACTGGCTTTTAAGAATGGATTGTTTGTAAGAGGTTTTTGCACTGAAGATTTTGAATCTACCGGTGGTATAAATACCAGAGTTGAGCTTGCTTCCTCTTCCAGGATACTCAGAAAGAGGTGTCTTGAAAGATTTATGCTCAATGGAATTACTGTAATAGATCCTGACAATACCTATATAGAAGCTTATGTGAATATAGGAAGAGATAGTGTTGTTTATCCCTTTACATCTCTTGAAGGACATACAGATATAGGAGAAAATTGTATTATAGGACCTTTTGCAAGAATTAAGGATTCTTCTGTGGAAAATAACACTGTACTGGAGAATTCTGCTGTTATAAATAATAAAAAAGTGAATTTTGATTTTCTCCCCCATGATGTTTAAGGGAGAATTTTTTAATGTGTATAATAATTTTATAAAATATAGGAGGATAAATTTATGGAAATATTGGAACTTCAGGTTGAAACAAGAGAAGTATCAGGCAAAGAATATTGCAGAAAAATAAGAAAAATGGGCAAGGTTCCCGGCGTAATCTACGGGCTCGGTAAAGAAGCTTTTTCCGTTCAGGTAAATAGCAGAGAAATGGAGAAAGCAATCAGAGGAAGAGACAATGTTCTTTTAAATCTTACTTTTGCCGATGATGGCGGAGAAAAGCATACTGTAATGGTTCAGGATGTTCAGAAAGAAATCCTGAAATCAGGTCTTCTTCATGTAGATTTCAAGAGAATTTCTCTTGAAGATAAAACTATTGTCATGGTTCCCATACATGTTACGGCAGAACCTAAAGACGGAAGAGGTAAAGGTATGGTTGAACATATTATGTGGGAAGTAGAAGTAGAATGTCTGCCTCTGAATATTCCGAAGTCCATAGATCTTGATCTTACGCAACTCAAGCTGGGAGAAAGTGTTACACTGGGACAGTTAAAAGTTCCCGAAGGTGTTACAATTCTCGGAGAACCAGGAGAATTCGTTATTCATTACACAGAAGGAAGAGAAGAATCAGCAAAATCTGAGGGAGACGAACTTCTGTTCCCGACTGAAAAAGCACAGCCTGAAGTTATAAGCAAAGGAAAGGGCGAAGAAGAAGATTAACCTTGAAGCTCATAGTCGGTCTTGGTAATCCAGGAAGAACCTATGCTAAAACCAGGCATAACCTTGGTTTTATGCTTTTAGATAAACTGGCCGGAATGTACGGAACAGATTTCTCCGGCCGTCTCTTTAAGGCTTTTATTGCTGAAGCAACTTTAAGATTTCCTTCTTCTGAAGGGATGATTTCTGAAAAGATAATTCTGGCAAAGCCTCAGACCTATATGAATTTAAGCGGCGAAGCCGTATGCCCTCTTATCAACTGGTATAAGGCAGAGCTTAATAATGTACTCGTTGTCTGTGATGATTTTAATTTGCCCGTCGGTGTTCTTCGTTTCAGAGGAAAAGGGAGCAGCGGCGGGCATAATGGTTTAAAGTCCATTATTAGTTTACTCGGCACAGATAATTTCCCCAGGCTCAGAATCGGTATAGGTAATACAGGATACGGCGATGCAGCGAATTTTGTATTATCCGGTATATCAGACAGGGATATGGAGTTTTTCTCTACCGTTATAGATAAAGGTGCAGAAGGTGTAGATACTTTTATTAAAGCCGGTATTGAAGTGGCAATGAGTAATTATAATAAGAGTTTTTTGTCTGATGAGGAGAAGAGTGAAGGGTGAACTGATAACTGGTCACTGATCACTGATAACTGGTCACTGAAAAATTATCCCATGAAAAATGTCCTGTTTCCTCCGCTGTTCTTTGCTTCTTCGAGTGTTATATAGGACTGATCCATTAGTATGTCCGCTGTATCTCCGTCATCAGGATAGACGGAAACTCCCATACTTACTGTCAGTTGCAGAGCTTCACCCAGTTCTGCGCCGAAATCGTTGTTTTCTATGAAGTTCCTCAATCGTTCCGATGTGACTACTGCATCACTTTTTTTGTTTATATGGACAAATAAAATTCCGAAGAGATCTTTTTCTATTCTTGCAATACAGTCAGTTTCTCTGCAGTAAGAAGAAAGAAGTCCTGCTATTTCTGTGAGCAATAAATCTCCAACTTCTTTTCCGTATATTTCATTGAATCTTGTAAAATGATCTATATCTATGAGAGCCAGGGCAA
>CALARM010001207.1 GCA_937888925.1 uncultured Synergistia bacterium
AATCTCGGATTTGTTGTTATAATATTGGACAAAACCTGACCTGAACTGAAATAAAATATCATACCAAAATCAGGATAATGATTGACCACACAGGAGGCACCGCTGTTATCTTCCACTTTACCGGGATTACCAAGAGCATATGTTATCTGTTCCATAGTTACTCCTCCTACCTGAAAAGGACCTATTCTGCCTCCATCAATGACATAATCAAAGCCATTTGCCTGCTGATTTATCTGTTGATTGCCACCTGAATCGGATATTGCCTGTAAAGCAGCAGCCTTATTATCCTTTGCATAGCTGTTATTCGGATCTATAATTAAAACATTATCATAACATTTTATTGATTCTTTATATTTTCCCAGATAGTACAGAGCACTTCCTTTATTAAACCAGGCTTCTATATTACTGGCATTTACGCTTAAAGCCGCATCATAATATTTAATTGACTCTTCATACTTTCCCTGATCAAATACCTGATTTCCGTATTTAACCCAGTCTTCCGAAGTTTCTGCTCTCGCAGGTAAACTGATAAAAAAGAAAAAGATACAAATGTTGAATATAATAGACATTCTGTGGTTCATATAGTTGCCTCCTTAATTTATTTAATAAGCATATAGCAAGTCCAGGAACTCACTACCTGTTTATTCTAGCTTCAAAGTGTTATTAAAGTGTTTGAAAACTGTAAAAAAATGTAACAATTTATGACAGAGTATAGTAAATTAAAATTTTCTAAATTTCACCAATTAAAAATTAAAAGTGCTATAATTCTAGATTAATATTTCCTAAATATTTCGACATATTAACCGATATAAATACTATACAGAAAAATCATCAAAGGGAGGAAACTGTATATGGCGGGAAAAATAAAAGAAATAATTGATATTATTATTACACAGCGTGGGAAAGCCGATGAGAAGCTCGTATCAATGTTGAAAACAAAATTAATTTTAAAGGGTATACACCCGGATAAATACAATCATACGTCTATAGATTATCCGCCTGTTATTCAAAAATTAGAAAAAATGGCACGAGAACTCGGTGTAAAAATATCACATATGGAGGATTCTAAACAATGAAAAACATCCTTGCAGCCTATTCGACAAAAAATTCCGTTTCAGAAATTATAGAAGATCTAAAAGATCAGTTTTATGGACTTAAAAGTCAAATGCTGATTTATTTTGCATCATCAAATATAGATCAGAAAAAACTTGCAGTAGAAATAGGGAGAGCCTTCCCTGAAAACATAGTTTTCGGATGTTCCACAGCAGGTGAAATTATAAGTGGAAAGATGCTGAAAAATTCGGTAGTAGCCATGGGTTTTTTCAATAATATTATCAAAAAAGCTTCTGTAGAGGTTATTGAACATATCAAAGATACATCAGAGGAAGATATAGAAAGAAAGGTCAGGATTGCTTTTAAAAATTTTGAAAATCACTTCGGTGTATCTGTAAAAGATATGGATTTTAGAAAATATGCAGGTATTATCCTTATAGACGGTTTGAGTTGCGCAGAAGAAAGACTTATGGAGGTAATAGGTGACTTAACCAATGTTATATTCGTAGGTGCCTCTGCAGGTGATGATATAAAATTCAAAGAAACTTATGTTTATGGCGGTGGTCACTGCTATACAAACAGCGCAGTCCTGGCCATTTTCGAACCTGATACCGAGTTTGACATAATTAAGACTCAAAGTTTTTGCACGACAGGTAAAAAACTGATAGCAAATAAGGTTGATGTAAAAACACGGACTGTAATTGAGTTTAACAACAAACCTGCTGCTCAGGCTTACGCAGAAGCCCTGGAGGTAACTATTGATCTGGCAAATAACTATTTTATGACAAATCCCATAGGACTCATGATAAAGGATGAACCATATGTAAGAAGTCCAAAGGAAATCAAAGAAAATTCTATAGTCTTTTTAAGTAACCTCCTGGAAGGTATGGAACTTGAACTATTAAAATCTACAGAGATAATTAAAGATACCCGTAAAGCCGTTTTGGATAAAATAAATGAAATGGGTGACCTTTCAGGTATTATAAATTTCCATTGCATCCTTCGCACACTTGAACTGGAGCAAAAAGGCACAGGAGAAGATTACGGAAAGATATTTTTAAATATTCCTACTATCGGTTTCAGTACCTATGGAGAAGAATATCTTGGCCATATAAATCAAACTTCTACCATGCTTGTATTCAAATAATTTATGGAGTAACTTATGTTTTTATCAGATGATTTTCTTCAATCTCTTAATATTATTAATTATTCCATGTCTCCTCTCTTTCATATTATATATATTAATAAAGCCATTAAACATATTTCAGGAAGAGATGCTGAAGATTTCTTTAAAAATCCATCTTTATGGATGGATCTTATACATCCTGATGATACGGAAACTGTAAAGAAATCTTTAACAGTATATCCCTTTAATATAACATATCGTATAGTCCATATTAACGGCGATATAAAATGGCTGAGTAACCGGGGAGTAATGGATACAGGCAAAGACAGGATAGATGGAATAATAATTGATATTACAGAACAAAAGCAAATTGAAGAAAAACTGAAACATAAAAGTAAAGTCCAGAGTTTATTCCTTGATAATATAACATTACAGACCTGGTATTTAACAGATGAAGAAACCTATGGAGGTGCCAATAAAAGTCATGCCACTTTTCTCGGAATAGGTGAAAAATCTTTTCCCGGCAGGTCATTATATTCTATTTTTCCTCATGACATAGCAGAAAATTTTGTAAAAAATAACAGAAAAATATTTCAATCAAAAAAAACTGTATGTACGGAAGAATGGATGGCCAGTTCAGGAGGCGAATTAAGTTTATTTTCTGTTACAAAAATACCGATATTGGCAGAAAATGGTCATATAGAAGGTGTTTTATTTTCTGCAGACGATATAACAGACAGGAAACTTGTAGAAAAGGTGCTTATGGAAAGTGAAGAAATCTTCCGTATGATCAGTATATCCGCCCAGGATGCAATTATTATCATAGACAGTTCAGGCCTGGTGACTCACTGGAATCCTGCTGCAGAGAAGATCCTTGGATACAGTGAAATCGAAATTCTCGGAGAGACTCTGGAGAATACTCTTGTGCCCCCGGCCTGCAGGGAGACATATAATTCTATTTTATCTTCCTGGCAGAAAACAGGCGAATGTGATGCAACAGGTAAATGTAACGAAATTATTGTTTTAAGAAAAGATGGAAGAGAAATCAATGTAGAAATGTCTCTTTCATCGGTAAAACTGCAGGAGCAATGGCATGCTATCGGAATAATCAGAGATATTACGGAACGAAAATCTATGGAAGTACTGTTAAAAAAACAGACAGAAGAACTCATCAATACCAATCAATTGTTACTGCAGGCCAAGGAAGATGCTGAAATAGCCAATAGAACAAAAAGTCAGTTTGTGGCAAATATGAGCCATGAAATACGGACACCAATGAATGGCGTTATTGGTATGACAAGCCTTCTTTTAAATACCGATCTGACTTCAGAACAGATTGAATATGCGGAAACTATACGTAAAAGTGCCGATGCACTTCTTTTAATTATCAATGATATACTGGATTTCTCGAAGATTGAAGCAGGTAAAATCAGTCTTGAGCCATCGGATTTCAGTATAATAGAACTGATGGAAGACACATCGGATTTACTGGCATTAAAAGCCCATGAAAAAAATATTGAATTCAATTATTTTATATACAGAGATGTTCCGAATTATATAACAGGAGATCATGGAAAAGTACGTCAAATCCTCATAAACCTCTGTAATAATGCCATTAAATTTACAGAAAAAGGGGAAGTAATGGTCAGAATAATACGGGAAGAAGAGGAAGAAAATAAAATTACAATCAAATTCATCGTTTCTGACACAGGTATCGGTATAGGGAAAGAACAAATGAGCCATCTGTTCAAGCCATTTTCCCAGGTAGACGGTTCAACTACCAGAAGATACGGAGGAACAGGACTGGGTCTGGTCATTTCAAAAAAACTCGCAGAAATGATGGGTGGCACAATCGGAGTGGAAAGTAAAGAAGGTGCAGGTTCCACATTCTGGTTTACGGCAGTATTTGAAAAAACCATTCAACCTGAAGAAGAATTTATCGCAATAACAGAGGAACTCAAAAAATATCGCATTTTAATTATAGATGATAATGAGACAAACAGGTTTATATTAAAAGAATATTTAAAAGTGTGGGGCTGCCGGTTTGATGAAGCTCCCGGAGGTATACAGGCCCTTGTAAAATTTTATCAGGCCTGTGAATCAAACGATCCTTTTGAAATAGCCCTCCTGGATATGCAAATGCCCGAAATGGACGGACTTACACTGGCCAGGCAGATTAAAATGAGTCCGCAGCTTAAAGGTACTATTTTACTGTTACTCACATCCATGGACAGAAGATTCGATTTACTCAATCAGGAACCTGTTTTCGACGCATGTCTTAATAAACCGATTAAACAATCAAATTTATTAAATACTCTTCTCACTATTATCGGGAAACAGAGATTACAAAAAGAAGAAATTTTACAGGATAAAGGAGTTAAAGTTAAAATTGAAGAACAGGCTGCAGGAAAGAATAAATATCATGTTCTTGTTGTGGAAGATAATTACATCAACCAGAAGGTTGCACTCCGTATATTAAGCAAACTCGGTTACTCCGCCGATAGCGTAGGTAACGGGAAAGAAGCTATAAAAGCTCTGGAAATGGTACCTTATGATGTTGTGCTTATGGATATACAGATGCCAGAGATGAATGGTTTTGAAGCAACTGAAATTATAAGAAATTCTGCGTCCAGAGTTTTAAATCATCATATCCCTGTTATAGCAATGACAGCCCATTCTATGAAAGGTGACAGAGAAAAATGCATTAAAGCGGGAATGAATAATTATATAGCAAAACCTGTTAAGCTGGATGAAGTTGCCCAGATTCTTGAAAAAGAATTATCTCTCGTAAGATTAAAAAATAAAAATGAACATATCAATCTGAAAGAAACGTCATATAAAGAAATTTTTGACTGGAAGAATCTGCTTATCAGACTGGATGGAGACGAGGAATTTGCCAGAGAAATTTTAAGAGATACTATAGAAGATAGTAATATAAAAAATCTCAGAAAACATTTAGAAGAAAATAACATTAACGAGCTGATTACTGTGGCTCACTCAATGAAAGGTGTCTATGCCAATATCGATGCATTTAAATTAAAAGAAGCAGTAAGTGACATAGAATTAACTGCAAAACAAAAGAAATTAGACAGTCTGGAACCACTTATCACCAGGTTAGAAGAGGAATTAGAAAGATTCAAAAAAGTAATCAGTCATATTGTATATTAGTGAATAGTGAGTAATGTAATGTTCTTTTCGCTACTTATGTTTCACTCTAATTAAATTCTAACAACTGAAATACACTATAGTTATTATCCCGCTTCCCTCTGAGTTTCACCTCAAATATTACAAAATATTACATATTTTTACATATTATCCAAGAAAAATAAAAATTCTGTAACAAATTTAACTTAAAGTATAATTATTCCCCAATGGATAAAGTAAAAACCAGAAAGGATGGATAATATGATTAATTGTATCGGGCAGAGTAGTTTCGATCCAGCCGAAATGGTTCAAAAAATGTTCAAAAAACTTGATACAGACGAAAATGGCAGTATAAGTAAAAGTGAACTGGAGGAAATGCTCAAAAACAGGAAAAAAAATAATACTATCACAGACAGGGAAGAAACAGAAAAGCTTGATGAAATATATAGTAAGCTTGACACAGACAGCAGTGGAGATGTAAGTGAAGCAGAACTGGAGGCAGGGATGAAAGAACTTACCCCTCCTCCCCCGCCTCCGCCTCCACCTGCAGACATACTTAAATCAATGGTAAACACATTAAATAATTATTCTTCCGATGAATCTTCTACACAGAATATACTGGATATTCTGACTAAAGTAGAAAATGGAGAAGATATTACCGATGAGGACAAATCTACACTCCATACCTTTGTAAACCAGTTACAGGCTACTATCGGTTCATCAGGAACCAGTGATAATAACTGGAAAGGACTGTTTGTCAATTCTCTCCAGGGATAATAGAAGGGTGAAGCGTGAATGGTAAAAGACTTTATGAAACGCTATGGTCTTAAAGGCATAAGAACAATAGAAGAAATATATACAGATTATGACAGTGAAACTTTTATAAAAGACATGAGCTTTACCAGAAAGCCTGATGAAATAATGAAGTCCATGTTCAGTAATATGACAGGTACGTCTTATTCGGAAATAAATGTTATTTTTAATATTCTGTCTAAAAAACAAAATGGAACGGAACTGAATGAAGAAGAAAAACTAAAACTTTATTCATTTACAGACAGATTACAGTCTGCATTTAACTCAAGTATTGTAGGGCAGGCAGGCAGAAAAGGAATGTTTGCAACTGCATTAAAATAATTTTATCTAATTACCGGTAATATCTATAAAGTGATGGAGAAATATTCATCACTTTATATTTTCTGCAGAAATAAGCATAAATTCAGTTACGTTTTAATATAACTTACGAAAGGAGGGAAGATTTTTATGTCATAGTCCGGTAAGTAAGATAGAAAATCAAAGGCATACCGGACAATAATATGTGGATAATATATTACAGAAAGGTCTTTATAAAAATAGACCTAAATATTAAAACAAGGAGGAGAAAAAAAATGAAAAAATCAATAATAATTGGAACTATATCCCTGGTATTAATAAGTTTATTTACAGGTTGTGGTGGAGACAGTACTGTTCAGCTCATAACAACTCCTACCGGCACGACTGTCACAGCAACTCCTACTACCGGTACCGGTGCAACAGCGACTCCTACTACCGGTACCGGTGCAACAGCGACTCCTACTACCGGTACCGGTGCAGACGGAGTTTATACACAGAACGGTGGCACAGTATCACAGACAGGTAAATCTTACAGTTCAACTACTGCTGACATTTCTGCCGTCACTATTGACGGAAGTGGTAATTTTACTCTAACAGATTCAACTATTACAAAATCTGGCAACACATCATCGGCTGACAACAGCAGTTTCTATGGCCTCAATGCAGGTGTACTGGTAAAAGGTTCCAGTAAGATGACTCTATCTAATAGCAAAGTAACCACAACCGGCACAGGTGCCAATGGTATTTTTGCCTATGGCAGTGGAGCTGAAATTAATGTATCCGATACAACAGTTATATGTACAGCCCAGCTTGGCCATGCCGTGATGGCAAGCGGGGGCGGCAAGTTAACTGTGTCCAATGTAAACATGGCTACAGACGGGGCAAACTCAGGAGCCATTGCAACAGACAGAGGAGGAGGAACAATAAGTGTTACCGGTGGTAATGTGACTACTTCGGGAGCAGATGCACCGGGTATTTATTCAACAGGAACCATAACAGTTTCAGGTGCCACCATTTCCGCTACCGGTTCTGAAGGGGCTGTCATAGAAGGAGCAAATTCTATAGCCCTGATAGATACAAGCCTGACATCAAGCAAAGCAAACAAATGGGGTGTCTTAATATATCAAAGTATGTCCGGTGATGCCGAAGGGACACAGGGAACCTTTACAATGAACGGTGGCACACTCGCTCATACAGCAACAGATGGTCCGTTATTCTATGTTACAAACTCTACAGGAATAATTACTCTGAAAGGTGTGAACGTTACAGCCGCTTCCGGTACAATTATAAAAGCCAGTACAGGGAACTGGGGTACAGGTGGCTCCAATGGCGGGAAAGTAAACTTCACTGCCGACGGACAGAGCCTGACAGGCAATCTGATTGCTGATAGTTCCAGTACCATCACTGCAGTTTTGCAGAACAGTTCCTCACTGAATGGTTACATAAACTCCGGGAATAGCGCAGGTGCAATAAATCTGACAATGGATTCATCAAGTATATGGAATGTTACGGCAGATTCTTATCTGACTTCTCTGAGCGATACAGGAGGAATTTCCGGTACGACAATCACCAACATTACAGGCAACGGCCACACTGTCTATTACAGCAGCAGTGCATGCCCGGCACTCGGCGGAAAGACTTATACATTAAATGGTGGAGGAAGCCTGGTTCCAAGATAGTTCATTATTAAAATTCATTATTAACTAACAGGCATGACCGGAGCGGTCACAACCATATATGAAAATAACAGACAGTAAAGCATAAGACTTTATCATTTTCATATAAATACCAGGCATAAGAAGTGCCTGGTATTTTACTGTGGTAAGCATAAATAATACATATGGCTCTTGTGACGCGTAACGCGTAACGGTAGTAAATCGGTAAATACTCCACTAAATACAATTGCCCGGCTTTGCCTGTCCGGCGCTCTTACGGAAAAATCTAAACTGGAACATCCAGGTTTGATAGAGCTTACATCATGCCACATTGCCTTATATGCGATTTAGATACACCTGTTCTACCGTGATATTTTTCCTCCAGAGCACCGGACAGGCAAAGCCTTATGATTGATAGTCCAATTTTATAGCGTTATGAGAAGGCATTACTAAGTACCGTAACAGGTAAAAGGGTACCCGTAAAAAGCTTCTGCCTGGCAGGCTCTG
>CALARM010001208.1 GCA_937888925.1 uncultured Synergistia bacterium
CCGCAGTTTTCATCGAGAAAGTGAATATTTCTGAGAAGTGCTTCCGTGTCGGCAAACTGTGTTTTCCATGTTCCCCTGACAGAAGAGGTATTATGTTCTGCGGAATTCCTGTCCTTTTTTATCAAAGTTAATTCTTTCAACATTCTTCTGGCAGAAGTAAATCTTTCTTCTGCCTTATAGCTTAAAGATTTCATAATGATTCTTCTGAACCCGGAAGATACAGACAGGATATCTTCAAATTTAAATGGTACCGGTTCTATACCTGACAGGAGATGATGTGCCGTTGCGCCGAGAGAATATAGATCTGATCTTATTTCCGCATGTCCATGAAACTGTTCCGGAGGCGCATACCCTTCCGTACCTATTACAGTCTGGGTCTGTATATTATCAAAGACTTTTGCTATGCCAAAATCTATCAAGAAAATTCTTCCTTCTTTATTTAACATAATATTTGCAGGTTTCATGTCCCTGTAAAGGACAGGAGGATTCCGGCTGTGGAGATAATCCAGGATCTTTAAAATTTCTTCAGTCCATGTAATAACCTTTTCCTCTGATAATCCCGGATTGCCTTCTTTTTCCAGAACAGTCAGGAGATCTTCTCCTTCAATAAAATCCATAACAAGATAGTACATGCCGTTACATGTAAAATAATCCGACACCTTCGGAAGTCCCTGATGAGAAAGAGAGGCAAGAATTTTCGCCTCTCTTTCAAACCATTCCACATTTTCCGTATCTCCATATGAAGGTATCAGTTCTTTTACGGCACAGATACAGTTCAATCTTATATCAGAGGCTTTATAGATTGACCCCATACCGCCTGATTTTATTAAAGAATCTATCTTATATCTGTCTTTCAGTAATATTCCTTCTGTTAACATCTACTTCATATTCTTCTTAAGAAAACCAAGCAGCTCAAATTCAGGATAGACAAAATTTGAAATTTTCCATTTTCCGTCAATTTTTTTGAGAATGACAGTAACAGAATTTTTCCCGCCCCTGCTGTTAGTAATATTTACCACTACAGAGGATTTTGTGTCTCCCATGTTTTCTTTTGCAATAGAATAGGATTTTGCTCCCATTTGAGAATTTATAAAGGGGTCAAAATCAATCCAGAAGCCATCCTTCGGTTGCAGAGGAAAGGCTTTCTGAAGCAATTTGTAAAGTTCCGGGTCGAAATTTCCCTTCTGTTCTACAAAAACATCCCTGTAAATATCACTGTTCTCCATATACCATGCATAAAAATTATTTACTGTTATCTCTGGCCTTTCACCTGCCAGGACAGACTCTATTGTAAGGAACAGTAACAAAAAACATAAGAGTAATAACTTTTTTCTCATAAAAATTCTCCTTTCTTTCATATATAAAGGAATTATTTCTACGGTGTTTATTGAAAATCCTTTGAACAGCTTCAATTAAAACATAATTTCGACTTTGTAAATATTGAATATTCCTTTAAAATTATATTTTTTCACAGCCAAGATAAGTCAATATATGTTTTATTTCAGTATAAAGCCATCTATTTTCATCGTCTGTTCCTTTGAAAGTAATATTTATTTTTTTATCTTTACTTTTAACAGTAATAACATGAGGGAGACCTTCAGGGAAATTTTCTTTTTTCGTGGCAGAAGGTTCAGTTATTTTATCAAGATGTAAATCTGTAAGAGAGCATAGAGGATAAGCTTTTTCAACAGGGAAAACGCCAAGCCAGTAAATTTTTATTTTCATATATTCTCTGTCAAAGCTTATAGAAACTCTTCCCACCATAGATGTAATAAGATTTATCAAGGTAACTATGGCCAGACCTTCGAATACTATCCAGAAACAAAGCCAGAAAAAAAGAAAACAATTAAAATCTGTTATTAATTTGAATAAGGCAAATATCCCTCCTGTAGTCCATCCTGTTAACCAGACAGCCATAAATAAAAGACCTCCTATTTTTTCTCCGTTTATACCTTCAGGAGGAAGCTTTATGATATATCTCTCATTACCCTGTGTTGTAATTTTTACATTATTTTCTCCATTTTTTTGAGAACTACTTATAAAACAATCATCAAAAATTTGCTCTGTAATTATTATTTTCGAGCCGGCAGGAACGGTGGAAGGGGCGTATTTTTTTTCTTTTTTCAAATGGGAAAAATTATATTTTTTCTTTTCTGGAAGACTTTCTCCAATTTTTTCAGTACATGATAAATATGTAGAGTGCAGTTTCTTAAGTTCTTTCTTTATGTCTCTTACAGAGGCAAATCTCTCATCTTTACGAAATTTTATACATCTGTTTATGAGTTCTTCAAAATTTACTGAAATATTTCTGTTAATTTCTCTTACAGGTATAAAGTAGAAAGGATCTTTTTTTTCTTCCGGGTCATCTCCTGTGGCAAGGTAATGAAGAAGGACACCAAGGGCATAAATATCAGTTCTTTCATCACTCCCTCCGCCTTTTTTACCGTACTGTTCAGGTGCCGCATAACCCACCGTTCCGATTTTTATCGTATCTTCCGTCTGACCCGGTCTGAAATGACGGGCAATACCGAAATCTATTAATTTAGGCACTTCATATTCATCTATGATGATATTTTTTGTTTTTAAATCTCTGAATACGACAGAATGTTCATGGAGATATATGAGAACATCGCACAGAGAAATGGCAAATCCTGCCAGTTCTTTTTCCGTCCATAGTCTCTGTTCATTTTTATATATTTCCTGAAGTGTTTTACCTTCTATATATTCCATGACTATATAATATGAAGGGGCAATTATAAAATATTCCCTTATTTTCGGTATATGTTTATGTTTCAGAGAGGAAAGCATAGACGCTTCTCTCCGGAAAATTTCCTTTACATTAAGAGCAGAAGATTCTTCCATAGAGAAAATTTCTTTTACTGCCCATATTGTATCATGGCTGTTTATATCCCTTGCCTTATAAACCCTGCCACATCCGCCCTGCCCTATTACATAGAGTATTTCATACTTATTGTAAAGCACCGTGCCGGGAGAGAGACATGGGGAAATTTCATCTTTATGATTTAATTCGTCCATTCACTATGTCCTTTTTATCTTCAGTACCATTTCATTTTCATATATAACAGCATACTCTCAATTATATTTTAAAAAACAAAATCTGGCAATCTTTTAACATATTATTAACATTTACTACCTTGTTAAAATATAAATTCACGGTTATACTTTTATATGAAAATGATGAAGTCTTATGTTTTACTTTTTGTTAATTTTTATATCTGATTATGACCGCTCCGGTCATGCCTGTTAGTATGGATATCTGTAAATTCTGGAGGTAGAAACTATGAAAATAAATAATTCTGCTCAATATATAAAAAACCCCGTTGTGAAAGAGCGAGAAAAAAGAAATGAACCAGAAGAAGTAAAAGACACTGCAGTAATCAATTCACAACCTGAGGTCAAAGAAAACTCTGTTGAGAATTTGAAAAAGATGAAGGAAGCTATTACAAAAGGACTGGAATCCGTTTATGAAAGTGCAGAAAAAACATCGGAATATTTAGATAACAG
>CALARM010001209.1 GCA_937888925.1 uncultured Synergistia bacterium
AGATGTTCAAGAATAATCTGCCATCTGCCATGGTCAAATATAACGGCAGTAGTCCCACGTCCCCTGCCTGAAGCCTCTTTCCCGGAAATAAGGCCGGACCATTCGAAATCATATGTGCAGATGGCGCATGTATCGCTTACATGTACCCAAGCAGAATTTGTGATAGAATAGTTTTCGTTTTTGATGAGGTTAAAGGTGGCTCTTACTGCAGTTTCAATAGCACTCTTCCCGAAATATGTGCCTTCGGTAAAAATAAAACAGGCTTTCTCATGAATCAGAGGAGCCACCACATCCCAGTTCTGAGTGGCCAGGGCTTTCTTATATTCGGCAAGTAATGTTTCGTGGTTCATTTTTAACACAGGTCTCCTTTCTTATTTTATCAATTTATCTGATTATCCGGTTGGTTTTATTTCATGCTTAATTTTAGCATATAATGTTGATTCATACTATTCATTTTATCCTGAAAACCTGCCCTTTAGGAACAAATGGAAGAGGTCTTCCCTGTGGTATAAGTATGGCATGTTCTCTATGAATTCTTAAAACATCACATTCGCCGTCTGTAATAATCAAAAAAGGGCCTTTTTTCGGGAAATCCTCTGCTTTTTCCAGGAGATCAACGGCAGGCTGAAGTATTGTGCCGCCCCTTCCCTTTACCTTTACCCTGTCTGCTATTACTTCAGGACTCATATAACCCTGATCATAGACTACGGTATCACAGAAGAGAACTCTTACTAAAGGAACATCTCTTGATATACTGTAACTCGCAATGGCTCCCAGGGCTTTACCGAGAAGGTTTCTGTCCATAGAACCTGATGTATCGAGTATTACTCCGAAGGTTCTCCCTTCATCAGAGTCTTCAAAATGAACCCATCTGGGCCTGGGTATATCGGGGGTGGAAGATTGCCTTCTGCTCTGTCTTGCATAAGAACGACGGTGTTCTAAAGGAGCAAAATAATTATCAAACCATCTTGCAAGCTCTACATCCCACGGTATGGCAGGATAGGACAGAGCTTTTATATCTTCTATGAGTCCTCCGGGAAGATAGCCTCTTCCACACTGTTCATGATATGTAAGACCCTGGCTCAGACACTGACGGTAAAATTCATCAAGATCTGTTACTTCCCGGCCTGCAGGAGAAGAACCTCTTTCCAGAATATCACAGAGTCCCACACCGCGCAGTGTGGCAAGTTTTCTGTACCGTCTCATATCTGTTACTATTCTGTCATAAAGGGATTCTGCGGAGATACCCTTTAACTCCGGGTCATAAAGGGCTCCCACTTTCGGTATATTGCCGAGGCCCATTTCTACAAGCCACGAATTTATAACATAATCACATGCCACATTCCATAAATATGGGTCTCTTCCCTGCCTTCTGGAAGTATGCCTCAATCCTACATGTAATAGTTCATGAGCCATAACAAAACGACATTCCTCTTCGGAAAGTCCGGCAGATCTGTTCATATATATTTCTTTTACTTCTTCATCTACTGCTCCCACAGAAATTTCCATTCTGTGACATAACAGGGGATCTTCTATTATTTCAAAGGAAGATGCAAGGGCTCCCAGAAGGGGGTAGGAATTTATAAACCATTCCCTTGCCCTTTTTGCCGCAGTATATTCTTTTTTCCCCGACCCCAGATATGGCTCAAGGCCTGCCGCTACATTTACCGCGCTTTCTACTGCCATAGACAGGCCTTCGGCAAAAGAACCCTGCCAGTCAACAGGGCCGCCCCAGCGATTTAATGGTTCTTCAAAAATCATATCCCTCACGCCTTCTCCTGCTGTACCAAAAATCTGCAGATGTTCCTCTATACCCTTAAAAGAAAAAATTTCATAGAGCTTTTCTTCACTCCTTCCGGGAAAATCCATTCTGTATCTCATCTCTTCCGGAGCTTTACCGAACTTTAAATCTGACAGGAACTTTGCAATAAAACAGTCACAGGCAATATTCCATTCAAAGGGTTTTTCTTTTTCCTGAAAATGACCGAAGGCGAGATGGAGCAAACAATGGGCCAGAATATAAGTCCATTCTTCAGGAGATGCAGTTTTGGCGGGATTTACATAAATATAGCCGTTATTACTTACAAAAGCCCATCCTTTTTCTGCATGAATCTGTTTTTCATGTCTTATTATAGAAGCATGGGAATAAAGAGGAGAAAACATGGGATGGCCTGCAATAAGACCGGAGCCTTTAAGAAAATTTTCCGTACCTTTATCAACAATCTGTTTTTTCTTACGTCTCATGACGCTTCTCCACAAGCCTGGGCAGATCACGGACAATATCTACCATAAACCAGGCAGGAAGTTTCTCTCTATCTCCCTGGTCAGACACAACCATCTGGGCTATTTCAAGGCTTATGGAAGAAAGATCTTTTATGAGACTCTTCGCCCTGTGGGCAAGGGTTTTATGACTTTCTGACAGGGAAGTTTTTTCTGCCGGCAGTTCTTTTATAACCTGTGCCCGAAAAGACTGGGCAAGAAAATATAAAATATCTCTCTCATCAGGTCTGGAAGGCCACATCATTTCTCCGGAAAGAATCGCATTAAGCCTGTATCTGCTTCTTATCTGTTTTATAAAAGCTTTAAACTGCACCGCATGATGGGGAGAGAGACATCCGAAAGAAAGTATTCCCAGATCTTCATCTCTTATATTATCGCCGTATTCTTTCAATCCGTCACTTATCATGTGCCATGACCTGGGAGTGGAAAAAGGTTCTTCATGTTTCGGAGGTTGAGTCCAGAGATGATCGGGCCTTGTTTTTATATAATCCAGCACATAATGATGTATGCCGTTTTCATAGGCCCATTCCAGCCAGTCCCTGTGCGATACCTTCAGGTGAACATGGATCATACGGTTAATAAGAGCAGAAGACATGGGTTTTACTATGGCAGTATCCTGTGTTCTGTTTCCTGCTCCGACTACGATGGAACCGGCAGGAAGAACATAATCTCCCACCCTTTTTTCCTGAATGAGACTGTAAAAGGATTTCTGTACCTCATGGGAACAGGCATTCAATTCATCCAGAAACAGACAGTACGGTTCTTTTCTTGCAATCATGCCGGGAGGACAGAATCTGCTTATTCCGTCTGTTATCTGTGGAACACCTATAATATCTTCGGGAGCAAGCTGACTGCCCAGAAGTGATACACATGGAAGGCCAACACCGGAGGCAAATTGCTGGACAATAGAGGATTTCCCCGTGCCGGGAGGGCCCCAGATAAATACAGGCCTCACAGGGGCTATGTTTAAAAGAAAATCAAATAACTCTTTCTGTGTCAGAGTGGTTGAAGCATTCATAATTATATTACCTGTTCTGTTTTCTGTAAATTATATCTAAACATAACATATGTTTTAACATTAATCAAGAAAAAACAACGAAAAAATTCTTGACTTAAAGAATAAACTTTATTACAAAAATTATAGTAAAAACTATTGACTTTTAAAAAAATAAAATATATAATGAGATTATAATTTTTCGACAAATAAAAAATTCAAAGGAGGTAATTTAATTCGCAAACAAATATAAATTTCTGATAATTTTAGTAGCATTATCGCTTATATCACTCACTACATATTCCTATATCTACGGAGCATCTGAAAAGAAAGATATAG
>CALARM010001210.1 GCA_937888925.1 uncultured Synergistia bacterium
AAGAGAACTTGCAGAATTATATGAAAATCTGGAACAGAAGGTTAAAGACAGAACCTTTGATCTGGAAGAAAAAAATCGACAGCTTATTGATACGCAGCAAAAGCTTATAGAATCTGAAAAGCTGAATACAATATCACAGATAATTGTATCTATTTCTCATGAAATAAATAATCCCATGACTTCTGTCCTGGGCAATGTAATGATATTAAAGGCAGAACGGGAGACGATAAGCAGTGAAGAACTTGGTAAACTGCTGGATACAATAGAAGAACAGCTTAAAAGAATAGTAGGAGTCATGGCAAAACTCAGAACTATGGAAAGACCGACGAAAAAAATCTATATGGACGGAGTAGAAATGATAGATATAGATGGTTCCTCTTAACGTTTTCCTTCTTTGATTTTATGGACTATTTCGAGTATAGGTATCATTTCTCCTGTGTCAAGCCATATACCGAGACAGGTTGGGCATCTGTCTATTTTTACAGTCTTCTCTTTTGAAAAATACCTTTTTTCCATTTCAATATTACATACAGGACATGAAAGAACTTCATCCCATTCTATATCCTCTTTTATCTTTTCCCCTTCCAGAATATCCCTGTCAAGGCCGGTAAGGGTCTTTAATTCTTCATTGTCAAGCCATATACCGTCACAGTAGGAACATGTGTCGGCAAAAATTTTGTTTTCACATAATGTTTCTTCCATAGGCATTTTATCTCTCGGACATCTCATAGGTATTTCTCCTTTATAATTTTTGCAACTTTCTAAATATTATATCACAGTAAAAAATAAAATTCCATAAAGATGGTGTTTTTTACAGTAAGTAAATTTATTTTTACTGGAAATTATAGTTGATTTCATCAATCTATTAATAGATGAGGGTGTTGGGTGATGGGTTATGGGTTAAGAAGATCCAGAACCCAGAACCCGGAACCTGAGACATTTAATTAATTTTCATTTATATATAAAATTACCTGTCATTTTTTTACGCAATCTTCCATAATATTGTGAAATAGCTGTCACTTTTAAGTTACCTGAAAATATGTTATAATTTTAAAATAATCTTTTTTATAAAACCCTGCCAGATAAGAGAGACTGACTGTCCGGGATATTTTGTGTAAACCTGTCATGAAAAAAGGGGCCAATAAGGTTTACTCAGAATTGATATTCAATCTATATTAAAAATTCAGAGGTGATTTAAAATGAGTAATACTATTAATATCTCCACATCGAAGGTTCAACCACAGTATAATAAAGAGAATAAAAAAACTCAGAGTAAGACAGAGCAAAAAATAGAGAAAACAGAAAAACCTCAATCAAAAACTGATGTTCCTCAGGAAAGTAATAAAATAGACACGAAAGATAAAACTGTCGTTTCTCAGGACGCAAAAGCAGATAAAGAGTCAAAAGAAGAGTCATGCGGCATTTTTACCAGTCTCTGGAATTATGCTACAGGACAACAGGATGATCCCGGTTCTTGCCTCAATCAGGATAAAGTGAAAGAATTTGAAGATAAGTTACAGAAAGAAGATCCTGAAAAGTATAAGACATACAAAGAAGAACAGGCATCGTCAGATAAAGAAATAAAAAAGGCGAAAGATAGAGCTTACCTGGATTCTATGGGAGTAAAATATGACAGTTCCGGAGGGCCTGATGAAAAGAAAGTGAAAGAATTTGAGGATAAGCTGAAACAAGAAGATCCGGAAAAGTATAAGAAATATAAAGGAAATCAGAATAGCTCTGAAAAATCAATTGATAATTCTATGAATCAGTCAAAAGAAACAATGAAGGAAGGATTGAAAAAGTCAGACTATTATTTCAACGCAGATCACCTGCTTAAATCTGGAATTACAGGTGTAGATCAATATGAACAGGATAAAGGAAATAAAGAAGCAGAAAAAACTCAGATGGATCTGGCTAAAAATAAAAATGCAAATGATGACCATGTAGCAAATATTCTTCACTCTCAGGAAGAAATAAATAAATCAAATCTTGAAAGTGCTGATGCGACACAGAATATAGCAGATACAGCAGATACTTTTACTATGGGTGCTTCCGGTAAATTTGTGGAAGCAGGACAGGAATTTAAACAGGGTCATTATAAAGAAGCAGCTCTGGACGGACTTGAAGGTCTGGGAAGATGTGCTCTTGCAGCAGTTCTTATGGCTCCCGAAAAGGTTATAGGACCTGCCTGTAAAGCAGTATCTCCTGCCATAGGGCAGATGACGAAATGGGGAGATGATTTACTGAAGGGTGCAGGACAGGTTGGTGATGATTTACTGAAGGGTGCAGGACAGGTTGGTGATGATTTACTGAAGGGTGCAGGTAAAATAGGTGATGATTTATTTAAAGGTATTACAGAAACAGCAGAAGGTATTGGAAAACATGTTAAAGATGCTAAAGAAATGAGGCAATTTGAGCAGAATCGAAAAAAACTTTTAAAAATGCTTGAAAATATGAATAAAGAAGGAGTCCTGGATAAAGGTAAACAGATTGCTTCAGAAGGTATAAAAGAGGGAAAAAATTTTGTATCAAAGGGAATAAATAAAGGTAAAGAAGTGGTAAGTGAAGGTATTAATTATGTTAAAGATGGATCATGGTCAACAAGAGAGTCTTATGAAGAATTTTTAAAGGTGAAACAACAGATGGAACAGGCCAGAAAATTTTTTAAATAGAACAGGAAGTGACATGAATGAAATTGCCTTATTTTGTGTGGAATCTGAAATATAACAGTGTTTCTTTTCCTCTCGAAGAAGCAGAAGGAGAACTTCAGGAGCAACTTTCAGGTTTGACTGCAGTTAAAAATAATCTTGTAGAAATATTAAAGTCCTTTGAAATAACAGAAAAACATGTCAGCAGATATAAGGATGGTTTTAAGAACCTTCATTTAAAAAATATTGAAGATAATAACAGGTTAATTCAGTATAAACTGGATAAACTTTATAGAGAAATGGCTCTTCTGGATAGAAATAATTTTCTTTCGGAAGAAGAATTTCTCTTAATGGAAGCAGAAAAAAAGGTTCAATCTTCCACCTTTTTTTCCGCTCTGAAGCGTCTTATAAATCTCACTTTTCAGAGTTTAATTTCAGAAGAAGAGCGATGGAAATATATAGATGAGCTCAGAGATATAATTTACGATGCCCAGGAAAAAGAACTGAAAGAACTGGCAGAGAAAGCCCTTTCTTCTGACAGTCATCTGGATAAATTTAAAAAAATTATTGAAAAAGGTTTATCTGAAATAGATGAAGGTCTCGGTATACTGGAAGGTGCTTTTGAAAAAAAAGATTTTGCCATGGCTGAAAAAGGTCTCATAAAAGTCAGAGAAGGATATGT
>CALARM010001211.1 GCA_937888925.1 uncultured Synergistia bacterium
TAGAAGAAGATACCTGAACCTCAGTCCCGTCAGAACCAGGTATAAGAAGAAGAATTTCTTCTCCTCCGATACCGCGATCAGAGAGAAGATCGGCACTGTGGGTACTCATAATAATCTGTCTTTTCCTTTTTTTCTGTAATTTACTAATCAAAGAAGGGATTTTATTTACTATTTCGGCATTTAGAGATAATTCCGGTTCCTCTAATAATAATAAAGAATCTCCTTCCAGTAATGACCATAGAAAACCAATTAACCTTAAAGTTCCATCGGAAAACTGATCTTCTCTTTGCTTCCCGGCTTTCGGTCTCCAGTGTTCATAAATCGCTTCAAGATGAGGTATTCCTGATTCATCTTTAATAAGAGATAACTTTTTTAGTTGTGGCACAGCTATACGAAGCGCATCTTCAATTTTTTTGAGTCGTGACTTTTGTGTCCTTTCAGAAGTTTTCGCAACACGTTCCAGAAAACTTCTTCCAAAGGGATCTCCTGGAATACCAGGTCCCAGGAAGGCATCAGGATGACGTATAAGTTGCGGAACAAGATGCAGATAAAGAATAGAATCGAAAAATTTCGCTATTTCTCTAAAAGATTGATTAGCATTTATCTGTTCAAGATGTGTCTGGGTAAGTCGAATTTTATCTTTTTTATCATTTTCATCTGGCCGATCAAGTAAAAGTTTATTTTCTTTCCACACTTTTTCGTAGACAAGGCAGGGTTTACGATATCCTCGTTCTTGTTTAATTCCAAGAGCATATTTCCATAAAGGACTCTGTCCGGAACTCTCAGTAAGATGTATTTCTATTTTAACATCCGGGTCTTCTCTTGCAGAAAGGCAGCGAAGTTTTGTAATGCCACCACGGTCGTTAACGGCTTTCTGAAGGCCTCCTCCCTGTTTGACTATATCATAAAGAAAACGCAATACATCAAGAAAATTTGACTTTCCACATGCATTTGGACCTACAAGAAAAATTCTCTCTCCCATATCAACATCTACAGATCTAAAATTTCGCCAATTTTTCAGGCTTATATGAGAAACTATCATATTCTATACCTCAAATAATTATTTATTCTAAAATAAAATCAGTCAAACTGTTAGTTTTACAGCTTTTTTCCAATCACCTGCATCAGCCAGATACCTTACAACAGTCCTTTCTTCTCTTACATCCATATTATTAAAAGGATCCTGGATTATATGAAGTTCCGGACTGATTTTACACTTATTTACTATATAAAGCCAGTAAAGATGACGGAGTCTATCTGCTTTTACCCATTCGTTCGTTGTAAGAGCAATTGCTCCGTCAGATGCCCTGCCTTTTACTTCTATATAACGTATATCTTCCCCGTCAGGAGAAACTGAACGAATATCAAACCCAAGATTCTGAGAACTTACATCCTCTGGAATACGTCCCTCTTTCCTTTCATATTCCATGGCATATTCCATAGCAATAAGTTCAACCTCATCATCCCTGTGCATGGTATCTTTTAGTTGAGGATCTTTAATTGACATAGGGAAAACAGCAGTTAATCCAATAATTTCAGGAGCTACAGGGTATATCTCTTTTTCCTTTTCTACTTCATTCAATCGTTCTTTTTTCCTTATTTTAATATTTGCAAGCCTCTTCTTTTCTTCACTTATGGCAAGAAGCATATCTTCACCGGAAAAAGCTCTTTCTTCATACTGCATAAGCTTTTCAGTACTTTTATTTATAAGAACCTTAAAGGATTCATTCAAATATTTTTCTTTTATTTCCAGTTCATGGAGACGTTCTTTTTTTATTTCTTCAAGATATGAAGAAGAAATATTTTTAAAGAAAAAGCCTTTAATTTCTTTATTTTTTGCTGTTTTCTGCGACAGTTCTTTAATAGAATAATCATTATACCCTGCCGGCTTTAAATCATGAAGAATAAAAGCACCCGCTGCCTGCATATGCCCGTTACTTTTCTCTTTAATAGCAAATATACGGCGGGATATTTCTCTTCCAAGACCATCTCTTACAGTACCTTCTACAAACCATAAAAGGTATGGTTCCTCACTTTCAGGATCCTGAAATATGGCTCCCTTTTCAAGATGGGGAATAGTTTCTTTTAATGTTTCTTCCAGAACTGATTCAAATAAAGAATGGCCGGGAGAGAAAAGATGAACCTTTGAAGGATCATCTTTATCCAGGTCTTCTTTACGGAAAGTAAAAGCCGGATATGAAGACTTTACTTCTCCAAATCTGCGACGGAATGTACGGTCATCTTCTCTGCGTAATTTATGGGAAACTTTCTCCAGTCTGAAGCGTCCGTCTGCACGTTTTTGAATTTCTTTCCCGTCAGAAATAAAAGAATAGGCATCAGTAAAATATCTTTCAATATATTCAGGCATAAGCCTCTGTGCTCTTGAATGATTTTCTTCATTTTTTATATCGGGAAGATTTACATAACGTTTTGCAAGACCCAGTTCTTTTGCTTCTTCTATTGTTTTCTGATGTTCTTCACTTACAGCCTTATCAATGGACTTAATAACATCAGTAAGTTTTCTCCTGTTAGAAATGCAATCCATAATAAGTTCACTCAACTTTATATTTGAATCATCTAACAGATCTCCCAGTATATCAAAAACTCTGTCTGATCCTAGATCTTTTTTCATTCTTTCTATTTTTTCCAGGAGTTTACCAAGTACATCACCTTCACGGGTATCTTTTGCTACCATATTGAATATAAAAACTTCGTTTTTCTGCCCGATACGATGGATACGGCCCATTCTCTGTTCAAGGCGATTGGGATTCCAGGGAATATCATAGTTTACCATCTGATTACAGAATTGAAGGTTAATCGATTCACCGCCAGCTTCAGTGGCTATCATAATCTGACAGGTTTTATCCTGTTTAAACAGTTCCTGTGCTTCCCTGCGCTGGTCCAGACTTTTAGATCCATCTATAGTTACGACTTTAAATCCCTGGCGTGTCAGGTTTTCTACAAGGTAATTCAACGTATCTTTTGCTTCAGTAAAAATAAGAAGTTTTTCTTTTCGTTCAATAATACCTTCTTTTTTCATTACTGTATCCATAAGTTCCAGAAGCTTTGTTTCCATACCACCTGTTTCAACTTCAAAAGCCTGTCCTGCCAGATCAGCGAGAAGCTCTATTTCTGTTTCAAGTTCCTCTTCTGAATCTGACATAGAAAGCCTCTCTAATAATTCTTCTTCCACACCCCAGCGCTGCATTTCTTCCATATCATCAAAATTATCAATATCAATACCTTCTGACGTCAGCTTATCTTCATCAAACAGAAGCTCTTTTCTTATTGATTTATATCTTTTCACTTCTTCCAGTAATTCGCTGAGCTTTTTCTTTCTTCTCTCTAAAGAAAGTCTGATTGCTCTTACAGATGATGCAAGACGACGTTGAAGAAGCATCATAACAAAACCAACACTACGTTTACCCTGCTGTATAGCACGATTAAAATGGTCTGATACATAACTGGTAACTGCTTCATATAAATTCTTTTCTGCATCGGAGAGCTTCACATAAACAGTTTTAGGAGTCCTTTCCGGGAAAAGTTTATTTCCATCAAATTTTACCATTTCTTCCTTCAGCCTTCTGAGAAAAATTGGATTTTCTTTACTTCTTACAGCTTTTTCAAGAATCTGATGGTCTGAAAAGAGATCTTTATCCAGAAGTTCGAGAAGAAGTCTGAAATTTTCAGAATCACCTTTATGGGGAGTTGCAGTAAGAAGAACCATATGCTTTGTCCTTTGTGATAGTTCTTCTCCAAGGCGATAAAGCTTTTTTTTATCAATCTTTACTCTTTTTTTTCCGTAGCTGTAAGCAGCCATTTTATGAGCCTCATCAACAATAACCAGATCCCATTCCACTTCTTTAAGAGCATCAAGAGGGACATCCATTGCAGACCAATAAAGTGAAGTAATACATCGATCATATTCGTGCCAGCAATTCTTACCTGTAAGATTATTTTTCATTGCACCATCAATAATAGTAAAATCCTCACTGAATTTTTCTTTTAATTCTTCCTGCCACTGTCTTTTAATAAGAGGAGGGACTAAAATTAAAATCCTATCTGCAATTCCTCTGTAACGAAGTTCTTTTAAAAGAAGACCTGCCATTATGGTTTTACCAGCTCCTGGATCATCGGCAAGTAAAAATCTGATTACAGGTTGTCTGAGAAGATAAGAATAAACAGCTTCCAGTTGATGCGGAAGAGGATCAATTTGAGAAATACTTACTGCAAAATAAGGATCATATTCATAAGCAAGGCGAATTCTTCTTGATTCGATAGCCAGATGAAAAGCAAGAGAATTTCCTGTAAAATCAAGCCCCTGATGTCCAGCAATAATTTCTAACCTTTCCAACTGACTTTTATCAATCATTGTTCCTTCATAAGAGGTACGTGTATCACGGCCAACTGCATCTATTTGAAGAGTAAAACCAAAATCATCAACACTGAGCACTCTTACCGCTTCAGGCCAAAAAGAACCTTTCAGAACCATACCCTTTTTAATATCTTTTAGTTCTGACATACTAGACCCCCAAATTTACAAATATTAATATTATTCAAGTATTCTTGACAAGAAAGTAAAAACCCTTCAATATAAAAGGCAGAAACGCGTGTTTTTTAGACGAAGATTAAGGGGTAATCCTAAAACATTTCACATCTACTTGTGTCACTCCCCCCGAACGCCCCCAAAACCGCCATCATCTCCCAAATTAACGGGCACGTTCACAGTAATTCTATCCTGTGGAAATAGGGCACTCAGAGCACATTTAGACCGGTTACAGGCCATATTACCGGCACTCAGGCCATAATAATAATATATATCAATTCCTATGAAAGCGGTAAAAGCCCGTTAAATGGCAGTTTTTCAGGGGTACTATCCAGGGCAGGAGCTGAGGAATTTTAAAGACATAGACAGGGTAAAGGAAAGAACCCTTAAATTAATGAGTGAGTCAGCAGAAAAAGAGAAAGTGGAAATAGTTGAAGCATGGAAGAAGAAAACGGAGGAACTGGAAAAGCCTTGGTGGAAGTTCTGGTAAGTAACGACCTAAATTAAATTTAGACCGTCACTATGCAAGCAGTATGATAGAGTTCTTTTCATAAAGAAACATTTACCCTGTTTCCCTCAAAATATACATGAAACTTCTGCCGGCCTTTTCGAGGGGATGGGCAAAAAAGGAAATATTAATTTATCTTTATGTATAACAGATGTTTTTTTACCTGCAGGATCTTCTTCTCCATCTCACGAATAATCCCACCTGTGAAGATGTTATAACACTAAACTAACAAGGTGATAACAAATGAAACAATCCGATAATTTAACTATCCCTGAAATAGCTAAACTTTTAAATAAAACAACTAACACATGTTACAGGTATGTTAGAGAAAAGAAACTTAACGTTATAACAGTGTTAAAACATGGGAAAAACATTGTTACAGTAGAAAAGTCAGAATTAGAAAGGTTTTGTAAAGAAAATGATATTAAGTGTTATAACAATGTTACAATAGATGTTAATTCCTCTTCTCCCTCTGATATGACAGGGGTTATTGAACAGACCATTAATAAAACTTTAAATCAGATGGCAAGACCTATGGAGGAACAAGCTTTATTTGTAGCAGGTAAATTATCAGCAGAAAATCAGTTTCTTAAAGATAGACTTGAAACTGTATTGAGTGAATATAAAGATTTGCAGGAAAGAGTAAAAGCATTACCTGATAAAGAACTTTTTGAGAGAATACAGTTAGAAAATCAGGATCTTAATAATAAGCTCCAGGGCATCCAGCAGGAGAAGGAAAAAGAAATTAAGAGTAAACTCTCACAGATAGAGATCCTGGAGAAAGAAAAAGAAGATATTCTATCCAGGGCAGAGATCATCCAGAAGGAGAAAGAGGAGCAGGAACGAAAAACAGAAGGTTTAAATCAGGTCTTACTTGATAATGCCAATAATATAAAAGAACTGGCTAAAGAAAAAGAAAATTTCTCCTCTGTGTTAAAAGAGCATGAATCTACTATAAAGGAAAAGGAAAGAGTAATTAAAGAACTGGATGAACTTCACCGGCAGGAGCTGGAGCAGATAAAAAAACAATCAGAAGAAGAAAAAAAAGCGGTAATAAATGAATGTAAAAAGCAATTACAGGAGTATATGAATAAACCCTGGTATAAAAGATTATGGTAAAATTTTACATTAGGTTTTATATTTAAGAATAGAGGTGAATAATGTATAAAATATTTTATTCTTGGCAATCAGATTTAGATAGTAAGGTTACTAGAAACTTCATTGAAGATGCTATAAAAAAAGCCATAAAAGAAATTAAAAAATCCTATGACTTAGAAGTATGTATTGATAGAGACACTAAAAATATTCCTGGTTCACCTGAAATCTCAAGCACTATTTTTGAAAAAATTAAAAATAGCCATGTTTTTATAGGTGATGTAAGTATAATAAATAAAGAAAATCAGGATGAAAAGCGAAAAACACCTAATCCCAATGTATTATTAGAATTGGGGTATGCAGCTGGGATTTTAAGCTGGGATAACATAATATGCATATGTAACGAAGCATATGGAAAATCTAAAGAATTACCATTTGATTTGAGAAATCGGACGATTATACTTTATAGTCTTAATTCAGATGATATAGATAAAAATGAAAGAAAAAAAACATTAATCTGTAAAATAAAAAATGCAATTGAATCATGTATATTGTCAAAATTAGATAATAAAAAGGATGACGTGAAAGAGACAATAGAGAGACATAAAAAAATTATAGAGAATAGATTAAATCGTAAATCGCAATATGGATATATGAGTCTTTATTGTTATCCAAATAAAATAGTAAAAATTAATGAAGAAAGATTAAAATGTATATTTGCATTGGCTAAAAAAAGTATGTCTGAATATGGTGAAGAATTATATTATTCAAAAATAAATCCTATCCCGAATGGTTATTTTGCAAATTACCCTGAAAATGAGAATTACTTAAAAACATATATTGTTACTTGTTACTTTAATGGTTTTATTGCTTTAGATTGCTATATTAACTTAAATTTCTGGGTAGATAAAATGCAGGATACAGAATATGAATTTTACTTAACACATTTTACGTATATTATTCAAAAACATTTACAATTAACAAAAGAAATATTAGAAGGTTATTGTGATGAAATAAGTTTAATTTTAAATTTTGAATCTTTAGATAAATTTTTTATACCTGAATATGTAGGAGTACGTGTTGTAAAGAAAAATTTTTGCCAAGTTTTTTCCGAACCTATTGAGCAAAGTATGAAACTATCTGAAATACATGGAAGAAATAAATGGAATTGTATCATTCCAAAAGTTATTGATATTCTTAATCAAATAGTTAGAATATTTGGATTGTCTAAAATACCTCAAAATTACTGGGATGATAAAGAAATTTTAAATCATGCAAAGCAGTTACCCATGTAACCGTATTGTAATATATTTTCAGTAAAATTGAATTAAAAAAATCGGATATCTTAACTTCACATTTAAAATTGACATGGGCATAAGGAACTACAAGCTGGAGAAAAAAAGCCCTGGTGGAAATTCTGGTAATTTACAATATATTTATGAAGACATAAGGGTATATTAAATATTGATGTATGACAGAATCATATAAGATAACTCAAAAACAAATAATATTAAGCATAAAATCGTTTTTAGAGGATTTTGATAATTTAGCATCATCAAGTAATTTAAGAGTCAATTTAGAGAAATTACAAAGAGTTACTTTTTTATATCGTTGTTTATTATCAGATTTTATTGATAAAAATCATGTATCTTTTAATGAAAATCATAAACATCTTGTATCTGTTTTTAAATGCAATATTGATAGTATAGTAAATAGATTTCAACTGTTATTAGAAAATATTAACAAAGGGAATAAAATTTTATCGCCACGCTCTAATCTTATGAAATATAACACAATAGACATAAAAGAAATATATAAAAAAAAATTTAATTCATTCTTTTTTTATATTATAGATGATTTCTTTTATGATAGTATTGTTAAATTAGCTCATGTAATAGAGATTATACAGAAAATCCCATTAATATCAATAGAAGAGCTAAACATTAAACATAATTATTTAGATTTATTAGATAATTTTATAATATTTTTAGAGGATTATATAAATATTATAAAAAGATTTGAAAATAACATAGTTAGTATAAAAAATAATATTTTGAATAATACAGATTTGACTCAGGAAGAACGTAATTATTTGAATAATTATTATTTGTCACCTATTCAGTTAAAAAGTATAGATATAAATGATGTAACAATTAATTTGGAAACAAAATTGTTAATCGACAATAAAGAAGTATTAATAAAGGAAATTAATTATACTGAAATTTTCCATCTTTCTCCTGAAAATCGCATAATAGGTATAAGAGATAAATTAAAAATAGCTATAAATTTTGTTAATAATTTAGATAAATATCAAAATTTATTAATCATTGAAAATAAAAATCTTATATTAAATAATCCTGATGTTAGTAGTATAGAGATAACCGAAAAGAAATAATAAATATAGTCTTATGCCTCTATTCATTTAAAAGTAAAAATAGAAACTATTTTCACAAACAACCCTTTTTGATAATTTTATATAACCACTTCAGGGAATCTCTTTTTAAATTCTGCTATATAGAGACTGGCTTTTATTTCAGGTAAAGATATAAATTTTCCGGCAGGTGAGTTATCTACATCTAAAATTACTCTATATAGATCATCAGGTCTTAAAGTCATAAGTTTTTTTATTGTTTCTTCCGGTTTTATATCATTTTTCTTTTCTTCTTCCCATTTTTTTACTGTATTATTAAAATTATTTTTTGCCGGTAGAGCTGCACATGTAACTTTGTGTATTGAATTATTATTTTTTCTTACTTCTTTATCACAGGATGCAAGGAAATATTTTTCCCGGCTTTTTATATTTTTTTCTTTCATAGCAAGAGTTATTCTATTAATAATAGTTGTAACTTCTTCCTGGTTAAAACCTTTTTTCAGGAGAAGATCCTTTCCTTCTATTATATTTTTTTCGGAAAGTTTATCATAAGATGGATTAATCTGTGGAGCTGGAGCAGAATTATTTAAAACACTTCCCAGGGAAGTAAAATCATTTTTTCCTATGGAGGCCTGGCCACCGGCCAGTAAATTAACAGCAGTGTTATTCATATTATTTACTTTAGATGATACCTGATTATTTTCTATTATAGATTCGCTATTAAGAGAAGATTTTATAGTAATTTCCTCTGATTGCTTTTCTTCTTCTGGAGAATTTAAAGAAGAATCCAGATCCTCTTCTTGATGATCTTCTTCTTGAAATAGATTTTCTTGATTTGATAGCAAATTACTATCTAATTTTTCCTGATTAGATGTTAAATTCATATCGGAGGCCTCATTATTAGATATGGAAGTACTATCTAAAATTATTGTAATCAGACTTCCTTCACCTTTCACATGAGATTTAATAGACCTGATAAAATTCTTTTTTTCTAATTTGTTTACTGCTCTTACAATATTAGGTTGACATATACCAGTCTTACCGGCTAAATACCTGGTAGAAAGTTCTTTTGTTAAAGTTAACCTTGTATCCTGGAAAAGAAATATTTCATCTGCTATTGTATCCATAATTTTATACTGATTTCCTTTCAATTCCTTTCTCATTCTTTTCTTTAAACTAAATACTACAGGGGCAAATTGATAATTAATACTCATTATTACACTTCTCCTTTACAAAATATATACAGAAGTGTTATAATTGGCTTGCCAGAGGTACCACTTTTCGGAGGGGTACTTCAACCATTTATACCACTTTTATTATTTCTTCGTTATTATTTAATTCAATAATAACTTTCCTTCATGTTCTATTTTTAAATTTATTTCCCTTTTTATAAGCAATTTTTTTTCTACTATAGGTATTTTTACGGATAATATTTTCCCGTTTTCCTGAAAAAAACAAATTTCAAGATAATTGTATACCACTTTTAAAAGCTTTAACTTTTAAATAATTTATGGCTGTTTTTTACATTAATCGTTTCCGTACCCTATTTAGATCGAAATATACAATTTAAATTAAACAGGATTTTTATAAAAATGTATAGAAAGTATATTTTTAAGAGGTGATATTAATGAAAAAATTATATTTTACGTTATTACTATATTTATTCATGTTATTATTTATAACATCTTGTTGTTGCATAGGAAACCCTTCAAGTGATACATCTAGTGTTTCTTCTACTGTAACTTCAAGTGATACATCTAGTGTTTCTTCTATTTCAATAGGAGATGAAAAAATATTACAATGTGATATACAAAATGAATATGGTCTTGTTTTTAAAAATATTTTTGATCTTAAAGAATTGGAAAAATGTGCTAAAGCTAATGATAAAGAAGGATTAGAAGAGATGATTACTGATGGTAGTATTATAGTATGTAAGGATAACCCTAAAGTAAGGGTATTAGATAAAATTTCAGATACGTATATTGAAGTTCGCATTTTAGAAGGAAATCATAAAAATGAAAAAGGATATACATATTCTTTTTATTTAAAATAGCAAATTATAGTAATTATTTATATATAGCTTATATTTCATCTCACTTTTTTAGTAATTTTTTCTGTAAGCAGCAGAATGTATAATTATATAATATATCTACATGCAAGCAGGAAGCTCTAGAATGAATTCTTTTATATAAAGCGGTATAAGTTTACCCTTGATTATTTCTAGAAGCATTTTTACGTATATATTTAT
>CALARM010001212.1 GCA_937888925.1 uncultured Synergistia bacterium
AAAAAAATCTTGAAGAAGCCTTTAAAGACAGAAGCAATGATTATTACAACACCCTTAAAAACAGCTGTTATTCCAATCAGGTCCGTATGATAAATTCAGTATTGCCTGAAGACAGAAAAATAAATGAATGGATTATACCGAATATAGTAAATAATCCGGGAGCAAACATACCGAATGCGGCAGGTTTTGCCCTGGGGTCTGCTGGAATAATAGAGAATGCTCCTCCTGTCATAACGGAACCCGACAAAAAACTCTTCCCGGACAAGCAGGTAAAAACTTCTTTCATAGGAAATACCCTGAAAGCTGCCAGTGATACAAAAGGGTGGGAATTTATGTCAGGTCTTACGGGAGTGGCTCTCGGAACTGCCCTTGGAAGTCTTGTATTACCTCCTGTCCTTGCAATACCCACGACGGGACTCATAGGAGGAGTGGTAGGACTCAATACAGGGGAATGGATAAAAAGAGAAACTCACCGTATACTGGAGCCGTCCGAGAAATATTTATAAAATCAACTATTTTTCCGGATGTCAAAATTCTCCCTTTTTCTAACGGGAGAATTTTTCATTATCCGGCATGGAAAGAAAGGAATTATAAAAATGAGCCTTATAGGAAGAGAAATTACAGGAAGACAGAAAGCCGGTTTTATAATTATGGTTTTATTATGCGGTATGCCGGGGATGGAACTTACAGGTTTCGGCTTCGGACTTAATCTCACCTTCTCTGCATGTTTGATATGTGCTGTTACAGGGGGAGCAATAGGAGGACTTTTATACTGTTCAAAACCGGTAATGGCAGGTCTGGGAGGAGGTATTGTCGCAGGAGTGGGAAGTCTCATGGCAGTATATTTTTATACCATGCACAGACAGTCTGTATGGAATTTTGAACTGGCTTTGATACAGATTGCCGGATGTCTTCCAGGCCTCGGACTGGGTATGCTGATCAAACACCTTTATAAGGATAATGTGTAAAACTGAGAAACAGACTCATAGAAGATTTTACAAGAAAAATTTAAGTATTCTTATTCCATCTCTCTGACAATGCGAAAGCCAGGGCCGTCATAGTGGAAATCAGGCAGACTACCTCTGTAATTCGATTTACAACTCCCGGCACCGCTGCTAAAACTTCCGCCCATTGCAGTATGAGTCGAATGAAAATCGTCATACCAGTCACTGCACCACTCCCAGGCATTACCGGCCATATCATATAATCCAAATGCATTTGGTTTCTTTTCCCCTGCCCTGTGAACATGATTGCCGGAATTCTCACAGTACCAGCAATAGTCATTTATATTTTGGGATATATCCCGGCAATAATCTGAAGCGGAACCGGCACGGCAGGCATATTCCCACTCTGCTTCAGAAGGAAGGCGATAAATTTTTCCTGTTTTCTTACTCAGCCAGCTGCAATAAGCTACAGCATCCTCCCACTCCAGGTTTATTACAGGCAAATCATCTCCCGGATTTTCATGATAAGGATCATAGAGGCAATATTCCTTATTTGTAGTCTCATATTTACCAATGTAAAAATCTCTTACGGTAACAATTTTTTCCCCAATCTTAAATGTTCCGCCTTTGATTAAAACTATTTCCTCCTTTATTAAATCCGGCTCTGATGCCTTCAGAGGAAAGATACTAATCATAATAAATAGAGCAATAATGATTACTTTACCGAAAAACATTTCATAAACCTCCTGGCTGATTTATTACCGGCACTTAATACCGGTTTTTAGTATAAAAGATTATTATACTTTTGATAATCCAGAATCAATTGTGCATTATAACGCTCAATTTTTGTAAGCATGTTATCGTTATAATAAGGATTGATTTTATACCAGGGGCATGTTTCAAAATAACTGCGAAGTAAGGGATCATTAAATTTTCTTCCGTATTTTGCAAAAATTTCATTTCTCATCAAAGTAAGTATCAGAGGTGTATATCTATCGTTTTCCAGCCTGTCGTATGTCAGTCTTTCTTTAGATGTTAAATAAGTCCACCGGGGGATATCAGTCGGAATAAGTTTCTGCCATAATTCTAAAGGAACGTCTTTTTGAGACAGAAAATCATAATCAAAAGCACCGCCTGCACAGCATACAGTAGTCCATTTACCATCTGTATATTTTAGAAGAGCCATTCCTTCACATTCTCTTTTATATTTCCAGTCAATTACAGCCCAGTTTTTAGCAATATTACATTTCGTAACAGTATAACCTTTAGGTTCATACAATTTTTTAATTTCATCATAATCATCTGCCATTACTTTTAGTGTAAATAAAGATATAAATAATATTATAATAAAGATATAATTTTTCTTCATATTATACTCCCTTTCATAATATTTCATTACGTTCTTTATTAATTATACCCTGTATGTCCAGTCTTATAAAAGGCCTGGTCATCATCTGTCATTTCACAGGAGGAATCTAAACTGAAAAGGTGAATTCTATCCACCGGAAAGGTGGTTTTAACGTGACAGATAATATAACATTAAATCCCAATAAAATCGTAACATATCTTCAAAAAAGTCCTGAAGAATTTACAAAAAAAGATCTCATTAAATTTATAGAAAATAATAATATCAGAATGGTTAATTTTCGTTTCACAGGAGGAGACGGAAAACTCAAGACTCTTAATTTTGTTATTACAGGTAAAGGACAGTTAGACAGAATCCTCTCTACAGGAGAAAGAGTCGATGGTTCAAGTCTCTTTTCCTATATAGATGCATCTTCAAGTGATCTCTATGTTATACCGAGATATAAAACAGCTTTTGTAAATCCCTTCTCTTCCATGCCATCCATAGATATACTGTGTTCTTACTATACAAATGAAGGGATGCCTCTTCCCAGTCCTCCCGAGTATACTCTAAGGAAAGCCAAGAAAT
>CALARM010001213.1 GCA_937888925.1 uncultured Synergistia bacterium
GAAGAGGTAAATGTATCGGAGGATTTTTATGATGCAATAGGAGGGCATCCGCTGGTTTCAGAAATTTTAACAAGGAAAGGCTTTACTTCGATTGAATCTGCAAAAGCTTTTCTTGATCCTGCATATTTTAAACCTTCTCCTTCATGTGATTTGCCGGATCTTGTTCCTGCTGTAGAGAGACTTGAAGAGGCTTTTCAACATAATGAGCCTCTATGTGTGTGGGGAGATTTTGATGTAGACGGTCAGACGTCAACAGCTCTTCTTGTATCTGCCTTCAGGGAAATGGGTGGTAATATTACTTATTATATTCCTTTCAGAGACAGGGAATCTCACGGATTGAACATGGCGGCTCTTGAAAAAATCATAGCCGGTAATATAAAACTGCTGGTTACCTGTGATACAGGTGTGTCAGGCCATAAAGAGATTGACTATGCTATGAGTCATGGTGTGGATGTCATAGTAACAGATCATCATGATCTTCCTGACTTTCTGCCTTCTGCCTTTGCTGTAATTAATCCCAAAAGGCTTGATTTCAGTCATAATCTGAGAGAGCTTCCCGGTGTGGGATGTGCTTATAAATTAGTGGAAGAACTTTACAGGAGGCGGGGAAGAGAGAATGAGACCCGGAAATACCTTGATCTTGTAGCTCTCGGTATAGTTGCTGATATAGCAGTTCAGACAGGTGATACCCGTTATCTTCTTCAGAAAGGACTGGAGGTTTTAAGAAACACAGAACGTCCCGGTCTCATGGTCATTATAGAAAATTCAGGACTTAACAGGAGCCGTATTTCTGAAGAACATATTGCCTTTGCTATTGCGCCGAGATTGAATTCCCTTGGTCGTCTATCAGACGCCAATCTCGGAGTGGAATTACTTATAACAGATAACCAGGAACGGGCTGTAATTCTTGGCGGCATGCTGGAAGGTCTGAATTTAAGGAGAAAGGTTTTATGTGAACAGGTTTTGAAAGCAGCTATGGATCAAGTTGAAAGAGACAGAACACTTCTGGATTATTCTGCTCTGGTAATGTCCCATCAGTCATGGCCTACCGGTATAATAGGGATCGTAGCAAACAGGCTTGCTGATATTTACAGCAGACCTGTTATCCTGTTATCTACTTCTCTGAAAGATATTGCAAGAGGATCTGCCCGTTCTGTAAAAGGATGTAACATATATGAAGCCATAAGCGCCCAGAAGGATCTCCTTACAGGATTTGGAGGTCACACTATGGCAGCAGGATTATCCATGAATCCTGAAAATATATCGGACTTTCGTCATGCTCTTTCCAATACACTGGGCGATATGTCTGAACATAGAATAGATAGCCTTTATTTATCATCCTATCTTCCCCTCTGTGAATTATCTATGGGACTTGTAGAACAATTACAGAGACTGGCTCCTTTCGGCTCTGGTAATGAACTACCTGTATTTGTTGCCACGAATGTTTTTATTAAAGGATGGAGCAGAATGGGTAAAAAAAATGAACATCGTGTTTTAATGGTTGATGATGGCACAGGACAGGACTACAGGGTAACATGGTGGCAGGGAGCATCTGTTCCTTTACCTGAAGGAGCCTTTGACCTTGCATATACTGTAAGAAGTGTCAATTATCAGGGGGTAAAAGAATTACAGATAGAATTGATAGATATAAGAATAGTTGAACAGGTTATTCCTCCTGTCGTAATAGATGTAGTGGATTACAGACAGGAAAAAGACAGGGAAAGTCTTTTAGCATCTCTGGAAAATACTGAAAATATACAGATATGGTCTGAAGCAGATAATAGTGTATCCGGAAAAAACAGATATGAGCTCATAACCTCGAAAATACTTGTTATATGGACTGTTCCTCCCGGGCCGGAAGAGGTAAAGACAGTTTTAAAAACAGTGAAACCTTCAAAGATTTATCTATTTGGCGTGAATTCTGTCAGGGACAGTGAAGAGGTTTTTCTTAAGCATCTTTCAGGTCTTGTAAAATATGCCATAAAACATGGTAACGTGAAAATTTCTTTTCTGGCTGCTGCCACAGGTAACAGAGAAATAACGGTGAAAAAAGGACTTGAATGGCTCTCACGAAAAGGTTATATAAATATGTCCATGACAGATGGTGATGAAATATTTATATGTGAAGGTAATGGACAGGCTGGTAATAATACGGGTGAAGTTTTATATGAATTAAAGAAAATACTTGAAGAAACAGCAGCATACAGGAAACATTTTTTGAGAGCAAATAAGGTTCAATTGTTTACATGGCTATAAATAATAACTTTGTAATGCGTGACGCGTGATGCGTGGACGTATAACCCATTACGTATTATGCGTCACGCTTCACGCTAATTTATGACCGCCTATGGGGGACTCGAACCCAGGGCCACGATGCTGGCGACCCGTAGCCGATCCTTTAGGGACCCCTTACCTGGATAAGCGGCAATGCCGGAGATGGAGGGGATTACACCCTCGCCACAGAGATTTT
>CALARM010001214.1 GCA_937888925.1 uncultured Synergistia bacterium
AAAGTCTTGTCACAGGATTTATGGTGAAATTCAATAGATTACCTGCCTGAACCGGGTTTTCTATGTGATAGGTAAACTGTCCCTGAAGTGTTGCTAACTGGAAATTATTTGTAGTCTCGTTGAATACAAAGTTCGCATCTATGCTTGTAGTCGGTATTACAACTATCTGGGTGTTGTATTTTAAATAAAAAAATGCCAGTCCCTTTCCCTGTTTTACTATTTTTCCGGAACTGTATTTGATTATATATTCTGCCGGCTGAGCTTTGAAATAACCTAACATGTTTTTCACCTGCTTTTATATTATTTTATATAGTGTTTTTTTTACGCTAATTTTAACGTAATTTTTACACTAATATAATAACATAAAAGAATATATCTGTCAAGGATGAGTAAATTATTCTTTTGTTTTCAATCCCTGTCCCGGTGTGTACTGGGGCCAGCCTGTTTTCAGCCCTGCATATTCATGTGCATCGGGATGATTACACCAGATCGTGAAGTTATCGGGAGTTTCTGCTCTTGTATAAAGATAGCCTGTTTTTCCACTTGAAGCCGGACAGATGGGAATAGTTTTCATATACGCTCCTCCTGGTTGTGACCTGGTGAGATAACAGAGGTCATGAGGATAATCGCCTGTATTATCTGTAGCATACATCTCCAGGGCAGTGGCAATATTTTTTAGATTTGATTCGCATGCCGCAAGTTGCCGATGCTTTTTGCCTGATGAAGCTGATAAAAAAGTCATTAAAAAAGGCAGGGTAAACATAAGAATTATAGCGAGAACTACAACGATAAGGTTGTTATATCCGTATTTTTTACCTGTAATTTCGGATAGAAGCATGGTACCCAGTTTGTAAAGTATAAAGGCAATAACGTAAAAAATAAAAAAAGCTATAATCAGACCTATTATAAATGGTGTTGCCTGACCTCCGCTAAACAGTATAGTAAATAAAATTGCCACTACTATAATAATTCCAGCTACGGTACTGATATTAAGGTTAGAACCCTGTTGACCAGGCACGGGAGTATTTGAGTTGTAATATGATTCACTGTAAGATTCTGCCACACCCAGATATTTCCGAAGCTCTTCTCTGAATTCGTCCATATTTATATAGCGTTTTAAAGGATTAAGCTGTATGGCTCTGGTAATGATTCGTTCCAGTTCCGGCGTTATGGATGAATTTAAGGATTTCATGGGAGGAAAAGTAAACAGTTGTACCGTGGGATCATATTTCGTAAGCATCTGAAACAGTATTACTCCCAGGCCGAATACATCTGTCTGGATGCCTGTCTGTCCTCTTCCCTTATACTGTTCCGGTGCCGCATAGCCCGGGGAGCCACATCTGAAGGTATCTGTAATTTTATCGGGATTAAAAAATCTTGCTATACCGAAGTCTACAAGTTTTACCTTTCCTGACGGTGTTATAATAATATTGGCCGGTTTTAAGTCTCTGTATATGACAGGTGCATGAAAAGAATTGTGGAGATAATCTATAATACCTGCAATTTCTATGGCCCATTTTATTGCTTTATATTCTTCCAGAGGGCCTGGAGAAGAATTTATTATTTCTTCAAGGGTCTGGCCTTCTATATAATCCATTGAGATATAATCACGGCCATTCTGACTGAATACACCGTACGTTTTTGGAAGGCCCGGATGGTCGAATTTTGCCATGAATTCCGCTTCACGGAAGAAGATTTCTCTCGTAGTTTCATCGTCAAAACCTGTGCCTTCTGCAAACATAAGTTCTTTTACGACAAATTTTTTGCAGTCTCTGTCTACAAGATAGACATTTCCCATGCCTCCTTTACCCAGGATTTTTTCTACTCTGTACATGTAGTTAAGTATAGTTCCAGGTTTTAAAGACAATGATAAGCCTCCCCTGTTGTTGAAATTTTGTTACTCCTGCATCAAAACTCTTTCATAAAGTTTTTCGTACTGTCCGACTATATCTTCTGTATGGAATTTTTCTCTTGCCCGTTTTCTTGCTGCTTCACTCATGTTTTTATATAATTCTTTATCTGTAAGTATTTTAAGTCCGTATTTTCCCATGGCTTCTGTGTCACCAGGGGGTGCCAGATAGCCTGTTACGCCATGTTCAACCACTTCGGGAATACCTCCTACATCACTTGCCACAACAGGCACACCTGTAGACATGCCTTCCAGTATTACAAGTCCGAAGCTTTCTGTCTGAGAAGGAAGGAGCATGAGGTTTGCCGCATTGATTACCGGAACAATATTTTTAATTACTCCCATAAAATGAACATCTTTTTTCATTCCCAGTTCCTGTGCAAGATCAGATGCCCTGGTTTTGTCAGGGCCGTCACCTACCATCAACAGAGTGGCAGGTATTTCTTTCCATATGTGATAGAAGGCTTTGATTACATCTTCTATGCGTTTTACGGGACGGAAATTTGAAATATGTACGACTACTGCTTTGCCGCAGCAACAGAAAGGAGCAATACATCTCGGAAGAGGCATCTGCCCCGTACCTGTATCGAAGAAATTATAAATAACTTCAACCCTGCTGCAATCTACATCAAAATGACGGCATACTTCTTTTTTCAGGAACTGTGATACTGCTGTCACTGCATCGGAATTTTCTATTGCATAATTTGTTATTGGTCTGAAAGAGGCATTGTTCCCTACGAGTGTTATGTCTGTCCCGTGAAGGGTTGTTATAACTTTAAGAGATTTTTCTTTTTTTAAAATATCCCTTGCCAGAATGGCTGCAATGGAATGGGGAATAGCGTAATGAACATGCATTATGGAAATATCTTTTTCCTTTACTACTTCCACCATTTTGCTCGCCAGCGCCAGTGTATAGGGAAAATATTTCATAAGCGGATACTGGTCTACCGTTACTTCATAATAGGATACATTATCATTTATTTCATCCAGTCTGAACGGGAGATCATAACTGATCATTGACACGTCATGCCCCCGTCTGCCCAGGGCTTTGGCCAGTTCTGTCGCTACTACTCCGCTTCCTCCATGGGTGGGGTAACAGTTAATTCCTATATTCATTTTATCATCTCCTGACCTGAATTTGCATTATCTATTATTATACCCTATATCAGGTCTATTTCAAGATAGTTTTTATGAACTATTATCCAAGTTTGAGACTTTTGACCAGTTCTATGGCTTTTTTTATGTCGTCATTATCAGGGTCATTCTTCACTGCTTCTTTATAGCATTTCATAGCTTCCCCATATTCTTTCAGGTAATACAGAATTTCTCCCCTGTTAAACCATGCAGCACTATCTTCAGCGTTTATTTTCAGGATTTTATCGAAACATTCTATTGCTTCCTTATGTTTCCCTGAAGAGCTCATGGTAATTCCCATACTGTTCAATATATCAGTATCTTCGGGCTTTATTTTCATGGCTTCATCGAAACATTCGATTGCTTCTTCATATTTTCCCATAGAGCTCAGGGTAATTCCCATGCTGTTCAATGTATCAGTATCTTCGGGGTTTATTTTCAGGGCTTTATCGAAACATTCGATTGCTTCTTCATATTTCCCCATAGAGCTCAGGGTATTTCCCTTGCTGTTCAATATATCTGTATCTTCAGAGTTCAGCTTCAGGGCTTTATCGAAATATTCAATTGCTTCTTCATATTTTCCTGAATAGCTCATGGTAGTTCCCTTGCCGTACCATGCATTATGATCCTCAGGGTTTAGTTTCAGGGCTTTATCAAAACATTCCATAGCTTCCTCATATTTTCTTAAATAGCTCAGGCTATTTCCTATACCGCTCCATGCATCACCATTGGTATCGTTACTTTCAGAGTTTAGCTTCAGTGCTTCATTAAAACATTTTATTGCTTCTTCGTGTTTTCTCTGTGAAGCCAGGCAATCTCCCTTTGCTACCAGTGTATCAGCATAATCGGAAAGACATGGATCTGTAAATGGGTCTCCGTATGGGAAACGCTTTTTGCCTGATTGAAATATCATATAGAGGTTTATGGCTTTATCAAAACATTCTATTGCTTTCTCATATTCTTTCATCTCCAGAAGACATGTTCCCTTGCTGCTCCAAGCATAGGTATATGTGGGGTCCAGTTTTATTGCTTTATCAAAACACTTTATTCCTTTCTCATATTCTTCATCTGCATATAACTCTATTCCTTTTTTAAGTAAACTGTTTAGTTTTTTAAACATTTAATACACTCCTTCAGGATCATCTATAGAGAATGAAACTTCAATTCTGTAAAATCATCTACTTCCATATGGGCTCTTATAAAGAAAGGTTCACCGTATTTTTTACCTATGAGTGCACCGTAGTGCTTGTTTCTGTTTAAAATCTTCCACTGATGTTCTTTAGAGGTAAGTCTTGTCTGAGGATATGAAGTGTCATCCGGTTTAAGCTGTGTTTCATAGGCGTATATTGCCCTTATCTTCTGTTCAAATTGTTCTGTAATATCTACTATAAAGGTTGGTTTGAATTCAACCCATCCCAGGTAATAAATTATCTTTGTAGGTCTGTGATAATCCTGTCCCGTATCAATTCTTGCCAGTCCTGCAAGAAAGGTAGACTCATAAACCAGTTGTGATGTATTGTAGTGATCGGGGTGTCTGTCTCTGTAATAATGAACCATAATAATATCAGGCTTATATTTTCTGATAGCCTTTATTACTTTGAGTTTGTTTTCTTTAGTGGAAGAAATAAATCCGTCTTCAAGACAGAGATTTTCTCTTCCGTCTATGCCCATAATCTGGCTTGCAGCAGCGCATTCCTTTTCCCTTGTTTCCACAGTTCCTCTTGTTCCGAGTTCTCCTTTTACCATATCACAGCATATTACCCTGTGACCCTGCTGTTTTAATTTTATAAGAGTTCCTGCACAGGTCATTTCTATATCATCAGGATGGGCACCGAAGGCCATAATGGTTTGTTTTTGCGTAATAATTCCTCCTTTTTTTTCAGTGACCAGTGAGCAGTGACCAGTGAGCAGTGATCAGTGAGCAGTGATCAGTGACCAGTGACCAGTGATCAGTGACCGGTAATGACCGGTGAATAGTAATTTATACATTTACTGAGGTAAGCATAAATAATACATATATGCTCTCGTGACGCATAACGGGTGACGCGTCAGGGAGAAAAGTGCTTATTAACTGCTTATGCTCATGTCAGTAACTGATAACTGGTAACTGATAACTGGTCACTGAACACTGTTCTTCACTCTTCACTTATAACACAATGTTTAAAATTCATAACATCCTTATTTTTTAATAAGATATCAATAAAATGTTCGATTCCGTAGTGATTTAAAAAATGAGTTACAGGGAAAACCCTTTCCTGGAGCTTTCCCATCGGCATAAGTGAATTGCCGAGTTCTCTTAATTCCTTTCTGGAATAACCCTGTCTGGACATTACTGCTTTAACGGTTTTATCTTCCAGTTTCTTCAGGGCATTCAGTGTTGTATTCAGAGTCTGTTCGTTTGTTTTTACAAGATTTGGCTCTATTTTATTTAAATGATAGGAGAGTTTTTCTATTTCACTGTTTACTTTTTTCTTTACTTCCGCAAAGAGAGATTTTTCTTCTTCAGGTTTCAGCCTTTCGAAGAAATCATCAAAGTTTTCTCTGAATATTTCCTCATTGGTTATATTATATTTTTTCATACAGTTTATATCTTTATCTGATACGAAGGTATAACTCTGTCTCGGAATGATTACCGCCTGATCTATATTAAAATATTCATATATACTTTTAATCTGTCCCTGATAGCACAGTTCGCCGCTTCCTACAATACTGGCTATATTAGGAAGCATATAGTCTGCAAATACAGGGCGCAGCAACGCATCTGTGGAAAATCTTTCCGGTTTTATTTTATTTACGTAAAAATCCGGTTTTTTGACTCTGATACGATTGAAATTTTCATCATAAATAAATAAACCTATATTGTCTATGACAGCAGTATAACCGCATCTACAGAGTTCACTGTTTACAGTTTCCAATAATTTATTCATCTCACCGTAACTTTTAAGGATATTCGTGAATAATTCTCCTGCCAGAGGTCTCAATAAGTGAGGTTCTATAACGACAAGGCCGTATCTTCCGAATAAACTGCTCCAGAATTTTGCTATCCATGTAGAGTATTTTTTATCCTGAGAAAGGAGAAAGAGATTTTTTATTGACTCTCTGTGAGGAGAGAGAGGGAGATGGTGGAAATAAGCCTCTGTGGCGCTGGATATTTCTTCTGACATAGGAATATCGTAGACGGATCTTCCTTTATTATGCCAGTTAAATTTTATTTTTCCGATTTCTCCGTCTTTTATAAAATTTACATGATTTATTTCTTCAAAATCATGATCCTCCGATGCCAGCCAGAAGAGAGGTACAAAATGAAAATCAGGAAAATCTCTGTTTAATTTTTCCGAAACATTTATTGCTGTGGCTATCTTGTATGCAGTATAAAGAGGACCTCCGAGAAAACCTGCCTGCTGACCTGTTATTACAGTAAAAACTCTGTCGTCTGACAGTTTCTTTGCATTTTCTATTGCTTCTTCCGGGCTGTTCAGTAACAGGTTATAATCGGTAATAATCTTTGCGATTTCGTTACGTCTGTGACTTTTATGTCCTTTCTTTAATGCTGTCTGAACATCATAGGGCCTGTAAGAAAAGAATTTTGACGCTTCCCCTGTGCCTGAAATATAATCCAGAAAAAATCTATTCTGGCCGGGAAGGATATTATAATCTAAATTGAGTCTCATAAAAAAATATTCACCGTAACTATGTCACTTCCTTTTTAAACAATAGAAAAATTTTTTGAAATTGACCTTCACTTAATAATAAAGTATAATCTATGATATATAATTAACATCAAGAGGATATTTATTATGAACGATTTAAAAAAAATATTATCTGATTTAAAAAACCAGAATGACTCTGTAAGATTAAATGCAGTAAAAGCCCTGGCAAACCATAAGGAAGCAGAAATTGTAGAACATCTCATAGAACTTCTCTCTGATTACAACCCTGATATAAGGACTGCTACTGCAATAACCATGAGTAAAATAGGGAATGAAAGAGCAGTGCCGCCTCTCATTAAAGCTCTTTCAGATACAAACAAAGATACCAGGCTTGCAGTGGCTATGGCTCTCGGAAAAATCGGGGATTTCAGAGCCATTACCCATTTGAGAACAGTTCAGAGACTTGATCTGAATGAAGATGTAAGGAAAACTGCATTGAATTCTCTTGAAGAGATAGACAGGGCGATTGTACCCATGTTAAAAGAAATAGGACATGAGCTGGGAAGTCCTCATCTGGAAGACAGGAAGAGAGCAATAAAATTCCTTACTACTATAGGCACAAAGGATTCTGCTGCTATTCTGGTTAAAGCCATAGGCAATTCGAGTGAAGATATCTGTAAAGATACTCTTGAAGCACTGGATAAATTGCTCCATCTCGGAGCAGAGCCTTTCCTTAAGGGTCTTAAAGATGAAAACTGGAAAATAAGAATAGCCTGTGTGGAATTTTTAGGAAAGATGAAAAATGAAGAAGTCGTAAACCCTCTTATAGACCTTCTCGATGAGGAAGAAACTCCGGAAGTAAAAAAAGCTATTGCATCTGTCCTGGGCAGATTAAAGGCAGAAGATGCTCTTTATAATCTGAGAAATATGATCAATAAAGATGATCCGGAGTTAAACAAAATATTGGTAAAATCCATAGTTGATATAGGAGGCCCTCAGGCAATTGAATTTCTTGTGAGGATATTAGTAGAAGAAGATGGCGAAACAGCTATTCTTGCCGAAGAAAACCTGTGCAAATTCGGCTATAAAATAATACCTGTTTTAATTGAAGATTATACATCTGAAAACGATAAAGGCCGTAATACAATAAAGAAAGTAATCAAACATCTCGGCGCAGACGGAGTTGATTATTTTCTCCAGCTCCTCAGTGACCCTGAACCAGATAAGAGAAAACTGGCAATAGAATTCCTCGGCGACCTTGAAGCTAAAAATTCAATAGATGCCCTTACGGAATTGTCGGAAGAGGACAGTGATAAGACTGTAAAAGCTGCGGCTTCAAAAGTATTGAATAAACTTAAAAGGAAATTTAAAATAGAAGGTGGCCCTTCATTTATACCGAGTGAAAGTTTACTTCAGAGATTTTCTACTTTCTTCTCCGATCAAATAGAAAAAATTTCCAGGGTAAAAGGTCCTTCTCTGAGTTCTTTATTGAGAGGCGATAAATTAAGGTGCACTAACTGTGGCGGTATTATTTCAAGAAAGGCTTCTTCTGTAGAATATAAAGGACAGAAGCTCGATGTAATGAGATTTGGAAAATGTCCTCTCTGTGAAAAAATACTCTGTAAAAATTGCTGCAATACTATTGTAGTAAGAGGGTTGACTTCTGTTAAATGTCCCAACTGCAATGTAGAACTGGATCCTGCGTAAGTTCGTGCGTCGTGAGTCGTGAGTAGAAGCTTACTCTTACTCACGACTCACCATTTACTATTTCCTCTCTTCAAATCTCTTCTTCTGTTCTCTGTAAACTTCTGATTTTGGATCAAGTTCTATTGCTTTCTCTATAGTTTCAATGGCTTTTGCATAATCTTTTTTCCTGTAATATAATTCTGCAAGAGTGTCAAAATAAATAGCATTAT
>CALARM010001215.1 GCA_937888925.1 uncultured Synergistia bacterium
CAACCTATACAAGAGAAGAAACTGCAGGTGTTACTGTGGAACATCATGGGAGACGTAAAATAACCCGTGTAAATGTGATTGAAGAACAGATTGGTGGCGGTGGTATGTCCATATATTTACCCATTGAGAAAAAATCTGATTATGAAAAACTGAAACAGGAATACAGTCAGCTTGATATAGCAAAAAATACCCAGTGGGATGAGTTTATTGAAAAAGAGATAAATTCTCCTTCTATGGGCGACAATGCCTGGAAAAATTTAGTCCAGACTCTTGATAAAGGAGTAAAATGAGTGAAATCTCCTTAATAGGAGGCCAGAAGCCAGGAAGGGGAAGGCCAGGAACCTCCCCTTCTACATGTTAAACCACATTTTTTCCGCAGCGAAATCCTATATCTACAAACCAGTTTGCCGGATCTTCAGAGCCTCTTATAAAACATCGTGTCTGTTCCGTTGAACTATTCCATGCTCCTCCGCGAATTACTTTTAATTGAGAAGAGTATTTCGGGTTTAGCTTTATATTTCCTCCATATGGTGTATAATCGCTTGAAGTCCATTCCCATACATTTCCGCACATATCAAATACACCGTAATAGCTTTTACCTTCGGGGAAGCTTCTTACAGGAGTGGTTCCTTTCAGGTCTGATTCTTTACAGTTAAGCCTGGTAGAGTCCCATTTATTGCCCCACGGCCACTGTCTTCCGTCAAGCCATCTGGCTGCTTTTTCCCATTCCTGTTCGCTTAAAAGCCTTTTACCTGCCCATTGTGCATATGATTGTGCATCGTACCAGGAAACATTTACTACAGGGTGATGTTCTTTTCCTTCTGTAAAAGATTTCTCCCAGTCTCCGGAGGATTTGTATCCGGTAGAGGTAACAAAATTTTTATATTCCATATTTGTAACGGGATAAGTGTCTATATAAAAAGAATTTATATATATCTTCTGTTTTGGTTTTACATCATCGGGACATGTTGAAGTCTTTTCTTTGCGGAAAGGAGCAGTGACTTTCTGAAAAATAGTATCGTCTTCTCCGAACCAGAAATCTCCGGCCGGTATGAGGATAAACTCCTGTACAAAGGATTTCCCGGGGAGTTTCAGATTTCTATGCCAGAAGTCATCCGATATTTCTCTTGCTTTCTCTTCTCCGTCTTTCCTATGAGAAAGTCTGTCAACATAATTTGATACTCTGTCAGGAACATGACTTATATTTGAATTCTCCGGTTTTTTTATAGCATCACCGGCACGTGTTGCCTGTAATAATGCTTCTCTCATTTCCGATGCATTACCGTATCTTTTATCAGGATTATCCTGGAGTGCTTTAATGAGAAACTGTTCTATAGTAACGGAAACGGAAGGATTTATAGCACGAACCGGTTCGAATTTACATGGAGCTGAAAGAGTTCCCGTAAGAAGGTGATGCATGGTAGCAGCAAGGGAATAGAGGTCGCTTCTTATTTCAGGTTTTCCTTTAAATTGTTCCGGTGCAGAATAATGGGGTGTACCTATTTTTGTCTGAGTTACCTGATTATCAGGGTGCAGTACCCTTGCTATGCCGAAATCTATTAACATAACCTGAGAGTCTTCTTTTCTGACCATTATATTTGCAGGTTTGAGATCTCGATAAATTATCGGCGGAGATTGATTGTGAAGATATTCCATTACATCCAGAATTTCTATCGCCCAATCTGCCACAGTCTCTTCCGCCAGACCTGGAGTTCCCTCTTTGTTTAATATAGTTTCCAGATCATAGCCGTCTACATAATCCATTATCAGATAATATCTGCCATGCTGAACAAAATAATCCTTTACGACAGGCAGGTTTTTATGGCGGAGTCTTGCGAGGATTTTTGCTTCCTGTTTGAATCTGTCAACAGCGTACTGCTGTTCTTCACCGGAGGAAAATCGGACAAACATTTCTTTTACGGCACATGTTTCTTCCAGACGTTTATCATGGGCAATATAAACTGATCCCATGCCTCCTGATTTTATCAGCCCTGTAATTTCATATCTGTTATCTAAAAGAACAGACGTAACAAGATTACCTGTTTCCGTAACATGAGTAATCTGTTCTCCGCAGGAAGAGCAGTATTTTACATCTGATGTATTTTGTTTGCCGCAGTTAGAGCAGAAAACTGTCATGTTTAAATCGTGACGCGTGACGCGT
>CALARM010001216.1 GCA_937888925.1 uncultured Synergistia bacterium
GACCGGAAAAATTAAACCTTTCTATTTTCATGGCAGGACATGCCACATTAACTCCCCATTTACCTGCACTCTTTATATTACATGACAGTTCGGACACATTTGAAAATGCATCGAGTACACTGTTGTTGTAACGCATATTATTAACTGCTTTTGTTATCTGTCCGTTTTCCACAAGGAATACACCATCTCTTGTAAGACCGGTAACAATGGTTTTCTTCGGATCAACTACATTATCATACCAGAATCGTGTAATCAAAATTGCCCTGTCGGTATTTTTGATTATTTCTTCTTTGCTTCTTTCTCCCGGCATAAGTACAAGATTAAGAGGGAGAGGGCCCCTTGTGCCCGGAGGTGGAAGAGCATGACCTGTAGACTCTTTTCCGTCTTTAGCGGCTGTTTTCATATCATAAACGACATTCTTTGCCACACCTTTTTCAACAAGGGTTATCTTCTGCCTGGGCACACCTTCGAAATCAAAAGGCAACCCCAGGACTTCTCTTCTGGAGAAATCATCTATAATAGTAATATTATCTCCCATAAGTTTCATCCCCAATTTACCTGCCATAAAACTTCGTCCTTCCTGATAGGACAGGGCTCCGAAACCAAGGGAATTAAGAAACATAAGCAAGTTTCCTGCAGCTCTTTCTTCCAGAATTACAGTATATTCTCCGGGAGGTAATTCTACAGGTTTTTTATTAAGAATAGCTTTTTCTATAGCTATACCGGCAAGATGATTCACATCTATTTCATCAATGGACGTTCCGTAATGATCAGACCATCCCGTGCCGCCTTCTGCATTTATAGCAGTAAGGGTAAAAGAAGAATCGGTCCAGGAATGATAGGTAAAATGCCCTCTGGAATTCATAAGGGTCACCACATTATCTCCGAAAGAGATGGTTCCTGCTGCAGTAAGCTCTTCTTTTTTACATTTATTTACTACTTTCTCCACTTCTCCGGCACTTTCTTCAGGAGTAAAATTAATGGTTTTTTCGTCATAGCCGTCTTTAATTTCCGTATATGCTCTGCCGGCAAACAGAGGAACTGCATTCGGGTCATCAAGTTGATTGCGGAGAACCTCTTCTGCTTTTAATATGACATCTTTGAGATATTCACCGTGAAAAACATTGCATGATGCAATTCCTACCTTCTTACCCCTTAAAACCTTTGCGGTAATACTGTAATCTTTCTGAACAACATTCTGATGAATGTAATTATTGGCAAATCTGGTAAGCCAGTGTTTTCCGCCTGTAATAAAAACCTCTACGTCATCGCATGAAGAATAGCCGATTGCTTCTTTAAGTATTTTTTCCGCTCTTTCTTTACCCAGCATAACCAACACCTACCTTTACATTTCTAAATCTGGCATAAGAAACACCATGACCTACTCTGGCAACCTGTCCCGGCTGTCCCTTGCCGCAGTTAGGAGTTCCCCAGACCTGCCAGGAATTTTTATCAGAGATAGCATCACAGGAATTCCAGAATTCGGGAGTAATTCCCATATAGGTAGGATTCTTGACTATACCGACGATTTTTCCGCCTTTAATCTCCCATCCTATTTCAGTACCAAACTGGAAATTCAATCTTTTGTCATCTATGCTCCAGCTTCTGTTATCACACAGAAGAAGACCGTCTTCCGTATCTGCCAGGAGATCTTCAAAGGACATATCTCCGGGAAGAAGATTGATGTTTGTCATTCTTATAAGAGGAAGGTTATTCCATCCGTCTGCTCTCATGGAACCGCTGCTCTCTCTGTTTATTACGGGTGCTGTTTCTCTTGAAGTAAGATAACCTCTGAGTATGCCGTCTTTGATAAGATAATTACACCCTGCAGGGACACCTTCATCATCATAGCCGAAAGTACCCAGTCCTCCCGGGCTTGTGGCATCTGCTACAATATTAACTATAGATGAACCGTAACGGAAATTATCAAGTTTTTCCGTAGTAAGAAAACTCATGCCTGCATAATTGGCTTCCATTCCCAGAACCCTGTCCAGTTCCACTGCATGACCGCATGACTCATGGACCTGAAGAGCAAGCTGACTCTGACCGAGTATGATAGTCTTTAATCCTGAAGGACACTGTTTTGCAGTTAAAAGAGCCACTGCTTCTTCTGCAATCTGCCGTCCATGTTCTTTTAATTTAAGGCCCTTCACCATTTCATAACCTGCTGTGTTAAACTGTCCCCTGAAAGACGAAGGGTATGATCTGACCTGCATTTCCCGGTCATTTAAAGCAATGGCACTTATACCGGAACCTGTATGGAGTATATCCTGTTCTATAAAAGAGCCTTCACTGTTAAGGAACATCTTTTCTTCTCTTTTAAGATCCATATGGCCTGTAGTAATTTTTATACCATTCACTTTTCTCATTTCTTCTTCTGCATCGAGAAGAAAATTAATCTTTTCATCGAGAGGCACAGAGAAAGGATCTATTATCCTGGGAGAAACCCATTTATCACACACTTTTTCAAGAGGTGACAGTTTCACCTTTGTATGGGCAAGACTTGCACTGGCTTTCCCGATCTCTATGGCTCTTCTGGCAGCAATCTCAACCTTGCTGGCTTTAAGGTCAGGATTTCCAGCAAATCCCCAGGCACCATCTACCAGAACCCTTATGCCCATGCCCACATCTGCATCTCTCCTGACACCGTTTACAGAACCATTTTTTATATCTATAGACTCTGATATGGTTCTTATAACTCTTACATCACAGTAGCTGGCTTTTTCGCTGAGAGCAACTTCCAGAGCCAGTTCTGCTAATTTTTTTTCATCCAAAACTTGAGACCTCCTTAATAATCGTGACGCGTAATGCGTGATGCGTGATGCGTATTTAATCCCTCGGGGCGTTTAATTAAACGCTCCTACTCACTCTTCACGCTTCACTACTCACTCTTCACCCTTCACTCTTCACTACCGCTATCAGGTGAAATATTTTTTTTTAGTGAATCTATATAATTTCTGTCTTTTTCATCAAGTTCCTTCTGAAAAGGTTCCAGAAAGTAAATGTGTCTTCCATGTTCACTTAAGAACACATCATCCCACCCTATCATTGCAGACAGAAAATTTGATGAAAGAAATTTTACAAGATACCCTCTTATACTGGCTCTTGTATCAGAGGGAGGATTTAATTTAGCATTTTGTATATCTTCATCACAGGCCACTCTTCTTATAAGACCTGATTTTAATAATTTATAATAATATCCGCTGTCTTTATTCAATTCATGATATTTTAAATCTATCTTCTGCAGCTGGCAGTAAATTAAAAATTTCTCTATAAATTCCCTGCAGGTAATAGCTTCACTTTTTAAAAATGACATAAAAGCTCTTCTGTTCCAGAAAGAAAGTTTTTCCTTTATCGCTGTGAACAGTTCTTCTTCCTCCATAATAGTACATTCTTCCTGAAATTTATCCTGAAAAATTTTAAACCATTTTAACATAGAGGAAGAAAAAGATATATCTCCCATATCTCTCAGGGCTTCATTCATCAAATCTTTTTTTGCAACCCAGTCAAGTTCTTTGTATAACAGGTGTGGATTGATTTCAAGAGAAGTAAGAATATTTTCCCAGAGCTGTAATAATTTCTTCATTTCGTCTGATAAATCTTCCGAAGGGAGATAAAATTTTTTTGCTTCCTCAAGATAATACCTCTGAATATCAAGAGAACTCATAGAAGTTCCGTTTCTGAGAGGTATCTTTTTTTTCATTGTAAGATCCAGAGAAAATTCCCTTAAAGCTCTGATAGTATCTTTCGGAGTCAGATCTTTAAACGGATGGCCTTCTTCTATCATTCTTATGATAAGATCAGTAATACCTGCGTTTATATAAGTAACAAATTCATTCATATTAGAATCACAGTACATTAAATGAAGTCTTTTTTCTCTTTTAAAAACAGAACGGGGACTCTTTATAAAATTTTTAAGACTGAATACAGGTTTATAATAATCATCCCAGAATATGGTGCATACAGTTTTTATTGCTTCTGATTTTTGAGACACTTCAAAAGGTATCCTCATTTTCTCACCTTTTGGAAGTTTATCTAAAAGTCTTCCGCTGCCGGTAAAAATAACCCTTGTAAGTAAATATGGCGTAAGATATTTATTAAATTCCGTAAAAACTGTCTGTCTGAGAAAAAAACCGCACGAATAGGCCCAGAATATAGTGGAAAATCTGAAGACTTCTCCGAATATTCTTGTAAAAAGACTGGGCCTCGGGCTTACCATAGTTTTAAGTATATCCAGAATAAATTCTCCGAATTTTCTGATTATTTTCAGATTGATTCCAAGAAAGGAGAGAGGTAAATTTATAATACAGACTAAAACAAACAGAAGAGATAGAAGGAGCATAAAAAGAAGAAGAGGGAGATTAAAAATAATAATGACTATTAAAAATATGGAAAAGAACAGGAATACTGTAAAATATAAAAATACCTTTTTATATCCTGTGACAGGATCATCTACAAGGTAATTTTCATGGGTTCCGTAAAAATTACCTTTACTGTCTCTACTGTTTTTACCAAAAAAAATAGAACCTTTAAAACCTTTTTCATGAAACTTTTCTTCCAGGTCATGTCTTATTTCTTCAAGGATTTCGTCGCTGGCTTTGCCATAAATAGCAATATCACGGCAGTTACTGCATTCAGGTGTGGAACATTCCATTACTCCTTCAAGTAAAGCATTCAAGCAGGCTTCATGATGAAGCCTGCCACCGTTCTGCATAAAAACTCCCGCTTTCACTTCCCTGGAATGTAAAACACTGTAATGAGATGCCAGTACATCTTTAAGGACATGAAATACTTCATATCTGGACGGAATAAAAGAGCTTTTTACATCGGGCGCAATTATAACTGCATACTCTGTTTCCAGACCAAAGATTCGTTTTTTCATAATCTGTTACTGAAGTAAAAAACTATTCCCCGCCTCCAGGAGCCTGCCAGTTCTGTATATATTTAAGAGGTTCCTTCTGGCTGTCTTTTATTATTTCAGCAAAAACAGATAC
>CALARM010001217.1 GCA_937888925.1 uncultured Synergistia bacterium
GAAAAGGTTTTTTGTTATGAAGATAATAAAGGGCTTCACAGAGTTTTTCCATTATGCTGAAGATTGTTTTCAATGGTATCGGTGTTCCGTCCTGTGAATAGACTCTCATTAATTCTTCAAGGGTATTACCTTCTATAAACTCTGTTACTATAAAAAATCTGGCATTTTTATTTTCTTCAACAAAAGAAAAATAATCATATATTTTCGAAAGATTTGGATGATCTACATCAGTGATAAAGGATGTCATTCTTTCAAGTCTCTTCAACGTATCATGTAGAATATCTTCTGAAATACCTTCACCGGGAACATATTGTATTTCTTTTACCGATTTTACAACATTTTTCTCATCTGTTTCTTTAAGATCCTTTACCTTATAAACCACTCCGTTTATATTTTCAGAAAGTTTATCTAAAATTTCATATCTTTCAGACAGAACATGTCCTTCTTCAAAAGGTGTAAGTGCCGGTTTGCCTTCAGGTTTTTTCACATAAGACGAAATTTTTTTCTCTTTCCAGTCTGAAGGAACCAGCTCGTCATGTTTAATATATCCCCCTTCCGATGACGGGAGGGAATAATCTGCGGCAAGCTCTATATAGCTTTTTTCCCCATCCTGAGTATTATCTTCAATTTTTATGATTTTTTCTTCTATAGATAGAGGAGTTATGTCAGGAGTTTTTATTTCAACAGATTTCTTCTGTACTTTTTTTATTATAATTTTCCTTTTTTTACCATCAGGGCGGCCGTCTAAATATTCTTCCAGTTTATCTTTTGAAAGTTTTTTTGTAATAATATTTTTAGCAATTTTAGATTGAGAAGATTTCTCTTCCGATTTAATTTCATTTTCACATGATGGGTCTGCTGTAATTTCAACTGCCGGCTCTGAAGGCTTTTCTTCCGTTACTTCTCTTCCCGTATCTTTATTTTCCTCAAAATTTTTTTCTATATTATTTTCTTTCAACTGGCAGTCTTCTATATTATCACTCATAATATTCTCCTTGCAATTGCCATAGCTGGAATTATTTATGAAATACAAACACAATGTTTATATATAAAAATTATAACAAATTTATACTGGCTGTAAAAGTAAATTTAATAAAATTATAAGGGGGAATTTTGCATCATTTCGATACAAAATTCCCCGAACCCATAAATTTAAAGTCAAAAATACTTATACAAAAATATCATTTAACAGAAACAAAAATAGTTTCCATTTTCACAGAAGCCCTCTTTTTAATAGATGCTTTATCATAGTCCTTACTTTCTACAAGTACTGTTACTTTTTTATAACACTGATTGGGATCACTCGGAAGATATCCCGAGGTAGTGTAAAAAGTTAGCTGGTTTTGAAGAAAGTAGTAATAATAAGCGTATAAGGATTAAAAAAATAAAAAAAGTGTAAAAAAGCTAATAAAAAAAGAGGACTTGACAGAAAGATAAAAAAATTCCTAAAAAAAACATTTTTTTAGGAAGAAAAACGAATAGTCCTATGATAGCAAAAATTAGTAGTTTTGTAGAGATAGAAATTACAGAAAATGATCTAAATATAGATAAATTAGATGATAAAATCTATAAAGCAAGCCAGAAAGCTGGTCAGGAAATTTTTAAAAAATCTTTAGAGGAAATAAATAATTACGTAATAAAAGAGAAACGTGATAAAGAGTTATGGAAAGTCCATAGCCATAAAAAAGGCAAACTTGGAACTATGGTAGGTGATATAACTTACCGTTATACCCAGGTAAAAGGAGAAATAAACAAAGAATTAAGTTATTATTCTCCATTAAAAAGAGTCTTAAATATACAGCCTCATCAACAGCTAACCAATGGCTTGAAAATTCATGGAGTCCTGTCATCAAGCAGTGTATCTTACCGTGCTGCATCGGATAGGCTATCGAATAAAATAAGTCACAGCACAATAAGGACCAGTGCATTGGAAGTAGGAAAAAATATAAAAAAGCAAGAAGAAGAATATACAGATGAGAATGTAAAAAGTAGTTTATTTAAAGGAGAAAGTTCTCAGGCTTTTATAGAGGCCGATGGCATATATATCCCTATGCAGGGAGGTAAAAATAAGAAATCGGAAGTAAAACTTGCCATATGTTATAGTGGAAGGGAAAATCGTTATAAAAAAGGCAATAGTGGCCAGAAACATTTAAAAGATAAGATAGTTTATGGAGACATTTGTAAGAGTGAAGATTTTATAGAGAAAGCAAGTATTTTTTTTAATTATTTTTGTAGCTTAATTAGTGTGTTATATATATTAATACTGGGAGATGGCGCCACGTGGATAAAAGATTTTCTCAGTGTGTATAGCTGCAGCGTGTATCAGTTAGACAGATTTCATTTACTGAAGAAACTGCGCAGCCATTTCAGCAGAAAGAAAGAAGTATATGATGAAATAAAAAAATTAATAGAAGAAAACAGGATAGATGAAGTACTGTTAAAAATACAGGAAAGCCTGTTATTTTTTCAAGAGAAAATCGTGGAATATGAGTTAAAAGGCAGTTTAGAAGATAGAAAAGACGAACATAAAAGCTATAAGAAGAGAATTGATTTTTACAGGAGAAAAATAAAGAAAATTAAGGAACTTATCAGCTATATAGAAAATAATAAAGAAGGCATTAATGGAATAGATGCATATAAAGATATATTTGAAGATTGCGATCTTGTTATAGGCAGTGGCGGCATAGAAAATCAGGTAAAAAATACTATTGCCAGGAGAATGAAAGGTCAGGGTAAATGCTGGAAAACTAAGGGAGCCAGAGCTATGGTTAAAATACTTACTTCTATTGATAATGGCTGGTATAGTTTTGAAGATTACCTGAATATTTTTTCTCTGAATAGAAAACCTTTAGAGTTACCTGAAAAGTTAAAGGAAAAAGTTGTAAATTCTAAAGGTAGAAAAGAAGCTTACCGGATGGAACAAATTTATAAAGGCACTATTCCTTGTTCAGCACCGTCATCAAGTCCTATAGGAAATTTTAAAAAAGAGATTTCAGGTGTAGATTATTTGGATGTATTACATATTTAGTTAAAGAATAACAATTTTCTTGGTATCTTCAGTAAAGGTAGTATATTACAGTTAAGCAGAAAACCATTACATGTATGAATTTGTTTAATTAATGGAGGTAATTAGGTTTTATGAAAATAAATACATCTATAAGTTGGAGCTGCAGGGGCGCAGCGAAGCTGCGCACACTGCAAAACGTAATATTCGTATAAAGCATGAATAAACCAGCTTTTATTTTACACAGCCTATGGAAGAAATAAACTTGATTTTCTCCCGATGGTTTGATACATTAGTAATAGAACATATATATTCAGGGGAGGTGAATTTTTATGCCCGATGTGGAAGATAGAGTGAGTGATATAGAAAAAATTTTGATGAAACTGGCTTATATGCAGATGAATACCCAGATGAACCTGGATAAATTAAGCCAGGAAATGAGTAAATTTAAAGAAGAAATAAGAAAAGACACAAAGGAATTAAAAAAAGATACGAGGGAATTAAAAAATGAACTGAAAGAATTTAAAGATGAAATGAAACAGGACAGGAAGGAATTGAACCGAAAATGGGGAGACCTTGCCTGTAAATGGGGAACTATCATGGAAGATATGGTAGTGCCCAATATAAAAACTATATCGGAAGCATATTTTGATTGTAAAAAAGAAGAGTGTTCTATTTTTGCTATCAGATTTGAGAAAGTATCTTCTAAAGATAAGAAAAAAAAGAGAGAATTCGATATTATAGCAGTATATCCTGATAAAGTAGTTGTAAATGAATCAAAAGCATCTCCGAAACAGGATTATATAGATAAATTTATATCAGACCTGGCAGATTTTTATGATTACTTTCCTGAATATGAAAGTAAAGAGATAATTCCCGTATTTGCCTCACTTTATATACCTGAACATATACTCCTCCATTTATCCAGAAATAAAATTTACGCCATGGCTATGAAGGAAGATACCATGGATATCTTAAATCCTGATTGCCGGAAGTAGGAGTTTTTTGAATTTTTCCCGGTTCTATTGTAAATATTATTAATACATTTACTTTTATAAGGTTATTACAACAGGATTTACGCAAAAAATAAGGGGAACCCAGTCATTGCGAGTGAAGCGAAGCAATCCCACTGGTATACCGGAAGCTACAGGGATTGCTTCGTCGTTTTGCTCCTCGCAATAACAAAATGCGTAACTCCTGTTTTATCTATATTATTTCTGATTTGAAGAAGATAATTTTATTAATTGACTGATGTAAATAAATGATGTAATATTTATATGTAAAATAAATCATAAGGAGTAATTCATATGTCTCAGGAAAAAAATATAAGATTAACTATATCTATGCCGGAATCTGTGTACAACCTGCTTAAAGAGGTATCTGTCAGAAATAAAAGAAGCAAGTTGATAACAGAAGCAGTAAAATTATATGCTCAGGAATTGAAGAATAAAGCTTTGCGAGATAGATTGAAAGCGGGATATCAGGCAAGAGCTGAAAGAGACAGGAAAATTGCAGAAGAATGGTTTTCACTTGAACAGGATACATATAATAAATATGTTAATAATGAAGAGGAGAAACATAGTGAAGAAACTGGAAATTAAACGTGGAGATGTTGTATTAGTTGACCTGGAACCGGCAAAAGGATCGGAACAGCGTAAGGTCAGGCCATGTGTTGTAATACAGAATGATCTTGGCAATCAATACAGTCCCGTTACTATTATAGCCTGTATAACATCAGGAGAAAAAGCTATTTTTGATACAGAAGTAGCAATTAAGTCTCCCGAGGGAGGACTGAAGAATGATTCTATTATATTACTCAATCAGATAAGAACAATAGATAAATCCAGAATTATAGATTACTGGGGAACGTTATGTTCAGATACTATGGTAATTGTTGATGAAGCACTGAAAATAAGTCTTGGTCTGACAACTTTTTAATAGATGTTTTACCTCGCAAATTTCCAGTGTACAACTCCTAGTAATCCTGCACTTATAAGATATACAATCCATAATTTTACCTGAAAACCAATTAATAGATA
>CALARM010001218.1 GCA_937888925.1 uncultured Synergistia bacterium
AGATCTCAGACTGTTCTTATACTTGCCATAGCTTCTCTTTACGGATTTAATCCTTCGTCAGAAGAAAGAATAACTGAAGTATTGATGATATTAAGCGGAAATACGTCTTTACAGGAAGCAGATGAAGGTCACTTCAGAACAGAGGTGCTTAAAGGCGGTACCGCACGAATAGTTAAAAATATCCTCGCAGGTATGAGCGGTTGTTTCTGCAGAAGAAGTATTTTTCGTTTTCTCCCTCTTGCAGGTATAGCTGCAGGGGCAGGTATGAATTATTTTTCTACAGTGGAAATGGGAAAAAAGGCTCATGAATATTATAGAAGACACAGACATAGAGAAGGAAGAAATTATGAATAAAATCAGAGAACTTGTAGTAATAAGCGGTAAAGGAGGCACAGGAAAAAGTACTATCGTTTCTGCCTTTGCCTCTCTTGCAAAAAATAAAATAATGGCAGACTGTGATGTAGATGCTGCAGACCTTCATCTTATATTTGATCCGGAAATAAAAGAAAGAGAATTATTTATCGGAGGTAATGTTGCCGAACTGGATAAAGATAAATGTATAGAGTGTGGCAAATGTATAGAACTCTGCAGGTTTGATGCCATAAGAAAGGATTTTCATATTGATCATGTTTCCTGCGAAGGTTGCAGCGTATGCAGTCATTTCTGTCCTGTACAGGCTATAGACATGAAACCTTCTGTTTCAGGAGAGACATTTATAAGTAATACCAGATTTGGCCCTTTTGTTCATGCAAGGCTTGTACCAGGAGGAGAAAATTCAGGGAAACTTGTTACAGAGGTAAGAAAAAAAGCAAAGAAACTGGCAGAAGAATATAAGTATAATCTTATTATAATAGACGGATCTCCCGGAACAGGGTGTCCTGTTATATCTTCTCTTGCAGGTGCAGATAAAATACTTGTAGTTACAGAACCTACCATGTCAGGTATTCATGATATGAAAAGAGTTGTAGAACTTGCCCGTAATTTCAAACTTTACCCATCTGTATGTATAAATAAATATGATATAAATACTGACATGAGTAATAAAATTGAGGAATATTGCCTTACGGAAAAAATAGATTTTCTGGGCAGATTACCTTATGATAATGTAACTACAAAAGCTATGATTGAGAGTAAAACAGTTATAGAATATTCTGACGGAGATTTCAGTAAACACATAAAATTACTGTGGCAGAAACTGGAAGATGAGTTTATATGAGAATCGTGAAGAGTGAAGAGTGAAGGGTGAAGAGAGGATAAGTTTTCATTCTTCATTGTAACCACCCGGTCATGACTGTTAGTAACAAATGAATAGTTTACCTCGTGTCACGCGTCACGATTCCAATAAAGGAGGTGAATTAATATGCCAGGTTTTGACGGAACAGGCCCTGCAGGAATGGGGCCGAGAACAGGAGGGTGCAGAGGTTTTTGTCCCCCTCCGGGATATAATTCTCAGTGGTTCGGAGCAGGAAGGGGAGGGAGACCACGGGGCGGCGGAAGAGGCCGTGCATGGGGCGGCGGAAGAGGCATGAGATATGCCTACAGACAGCCATTGGATCCTGATTTTTATGGAGAATATGTTCCTCCAAGACAGGAAGATGAAAAAGAATATCTGGAAAAACAGACCAATTCTCTGGAAAACCAGATAGCTTACCTGCAGGAACAGGTTAATGAATTAAATAAACGACTTGACGAATTGAAAAAAACTGAATAAAGAACGGGGAGGAGAGTAGTCCTTTAAGGCTACTCTCTCTATTGTCATTATTATACTATGGAGGCGACCTATGGATCAACAGTGTAAAACATGTAATTTTCAGCAGGGATGTACTCATGAAGGACATCCTGATGACAGATGCATGGAAGAGATTATTCGTAAAGACAGGTTAAATAAGATAGGAAAAAAACTGCTTGTTATGAGCGGTAAGGGAGGTGTCGGCAAGACAAGCGTGGCTGTTAACCTTGCTGTGGCATTAACTATGAGAGGTAAAAAGGTGGGACTTCTGGATATAGATATTCATGGCCCCAATATACCGAAAATGGTAGGACTTGAAGGGAGAAGACTTGCCGAACCGTCAGGCGAACTTTCTCCTTTATTTATTCCTCCTTCTCTGAAAGTTATGTCTATAGGATTTTTACTGGAAAAACCAAAAGAAGCAGTTATATGGAGAGGACCCCTTAAAATGCGTATCATTGAACAGTTTCTGACTGAAGTTACATGGGGTGAACTGGATTATCTTCTTATAGACGCACCACCGGGAACAGGAGATGAACCTCTTACCATAGCACAGCTTATACCGGGGGCAGAAGCCATAATAGTAACTACAGGCCAGGAAGTATCACTTCTGGATGTGAGTAAATCAATAACCTTCTGTCATAGAACATCTATGAAGATAGCAGGAATCATCGAAAATATGAGTGGCTTTTCCTGTCCTCACTGCAGTCACGAGATAAATTTATTTAAAACAGGTGGCGGAGAAAAACTGGCAATGGAAGAAGGTATAAGATTTCTTGGTAAAATTCCTATAGATCCTGAAATAGTTAACTGCGGAGACAGCGGTAAAGCTTATGTAAAAGAATATCCTCATACTAAAGGATCTGATGTATTTAAAAAAATAGCAATAGAACTGGGGGCAGAATAATATGAATCTTAATGTTGTAATCAGGGGCGGAGGAGATCTTGCTACAGGAGTTGCTCACAGATTATTTAAATCAGGTATGAAGGTTATTATTACGGAAGTTGCGGAACCTCTTGTTATAAGAAGAACTGTTGCATTTGCATCTGCCGTATATGAAGGTGAGTTTACAGTAGAAGGTGTAACTGCAAAATTTCAGAAAACAGAACCTGTTTTTACAAATGAATTTATTCCTTTAATAGTTGATCCTGAATGTTCCGTATGGCACAGATTGAAACCTGATGTAATAGTAGATGCCATTATGGCAAAAACCAATAAAGGAACTTTTAA
>CALARM010001219.1 GCA_937888925.1 uncultured Synergistia bacterium
TCCTGTCCTTCGTCTTCTTTATTTAAAAGAGACAGAAGGTCATCTCCTTCTGAAGACTGAGACAGAAGTGATTTTTTTAGATCTTCCTGTCCTTCGTCTTCTTTATTTAAAAGAGACAGAAGGTCATCTCCTTCTGAAGGCTGAGACAGAAGTGATTTTTTTATGTCTTCCTGTCCTTCATCTTCTTTATTCAGAAGTGATAACAGGTCATCCTGATTTTCTGTTTCTGTTGTATTTAAAAAAGGTAAGAATTCTTTATCTATTTCTGAAAAAAGTATGGTTGCTTTTAACTGTTCTTTATCATATTTATCTTCCTGATGAAGCAGATCAATGAGGGAATCATTATCCTTTACAGGAGGAGTATCTTTTACCTCTTTTTTCTCTATAAGTTTTATTAAGCCATTTTTATAAAGACAGTACATATTTTCTACAAGCCTGTATAAAGGTGTATCCATATGTTCTGATAAATCATTCAGTGTTCTTTTGCCGTCAATGTTCATCATAATAGCCAGATCTTTTTTGCTGAAAGCAAAATCTTCTTCATCGCCCTGAGCATCACTGTCTTCATTTAATATAAATATTGCATCAGAATATTTAAACTCTTCGGCAATTTCCGTCAGTTTTATTATTTTTTCGGAAGAGCCTGATATAATTTCTTCACATGTTACAGTTATCACTGTGTCAGGCTTGTCCTGTCTCGTGAATTTAAAGAATGAGCAGTTACCTGTTTGCCGTGACATAGCTTCTGCTATAGCCATATCGCCATACCAGGAAAGGCTTTTTGCATCCATTATTATTTGATTTTCTATATATATATCCACACTGTTACCGTTTGAAATTATGTTTAAATTTCCTGTTACATTTGCATCAATAATTAAATTAAATATATCCTTCAATTTAAAATTTGATAAATCTGCATTAAGCCCCGGAAGGTCTTTAGATGTCTGAGATGAAGTCATATCTGTAATATATGTAATATAACCATTTTTATGCAGATCTAACAAAATTTTTCCTGTTTCCAGACCTCCAAGGCCTGTATTGCATACCAGGTCTTCATATAAAGGATATTTATTTATATGGCTTATTATCATCCATTCTTCCCGGGAAAATGTAATAGCTTCCTGATTATTTCTCTCTTTAAAAGGAACAATGGAAAAAGATACATCATTTAATGGAATAACCTCACAGAGTTCCTGTATATCCATCCATTCCCCGAAGGCTTCCTTTAAAATTTTATCTCCTCTACCTTCTGAAAATGTAACATCTTCAGAAATAACTCCTTCAATAAATTGAAAGTTACCTGTCATAGCTAAAAGTGCTTTGAGAGCATCTTCCCCTTTGTTTTGATCGTATATGGCATGTGTAACATCTCCTTCTTTCAGTATGATTTCTCCATTTAACGAATTACCGGAAAGGGTGATGGTTCCGCTTTTCTTCAAAGAATTTAAAAATTTCAATATGAAAATTAACGAAAAACATGTTGTATGACCGGATAGAGTTATATCCATTATGAAACCCTCCTAATTTGTTTTTTTATTCAGATGTAGAACCTCTTATTTAACAGGATAATAAATTTCCTCTGATATTGTTAATATCCTTCTTCTCTTTTGCTGATAAGCATATATCATTCATATAGAGGAATGCTTTGAGCCTGTTTTCTGCAAGATATTCTATTACTATAATTTTGCACTTTTTCATAATTTCCTTGTTTTTACTGACTTTATAGTTAAATAGGTTCTGGGTTTTGGGTTTTAAAACTTCTTAATCCAACACCCAGCACCCATAACCCTTATTTTCGACAGTTATTTTGACTTCATTCCTGGATCATTTTTTACAGTTTTTAAAATCTGCAAAAGTATAGTCTCTTACATAGTGTTTTTTTACAACAGGTAGATTCACTTCTACTGTAAACTACACCTGGTTTCATAAACCTGTTAATTGATAATGGTGTCAGGTTAAGGGGATTCGAAATCCAGAACTCGATACCTGAGACATGTAATTACTTTTTATTTATATGTAAAATCATCTTCTGACATATTTACATATTTATCGGTTCACATTTCCCTTCCTCCTGATAATCATCTTTGATAAAACATGTCACTTTATGGAACTGAGCTGCAAACTTAATTACACCTGCCTTTCTGTCTGATATAAAAGGATATTTTAAAAATATTTTTTATTTATCAAAGATGTTCTCTATAAATATGCAAAATATCTGCCAAAGGTTATTTTCTTTTTTTTATATTGTTATAATTCGCAACAGTGGTCTACTTTTAGAAAATAATTAAATATATATTTTTTTATAAAAGTGTACCATTTATGAGTAAAGCTATTTTTTAAATATAAAATGGTACATGGAGACATTGTTTTTGCTGTAAACAGAATAACCGGTGTATAATAAAAGTGTACCATCGGACTATACGTTCACATGGAACATTGTACGAATGAAATTCTCTGATTTTTATTTATGCAAAACAACAATCTCAGTTAAATCAGTCTTCCTTGAAAATATTATATTCTTTAATTTTTCGATAGATAGTATTACGGCTTAATCCCAGAAATGCAGCGGCAGCCGCTTTTTTCCAGTTGCTTTTTTTCAGGGCGTCTCTGATTACTGTTTCATCAATTTCTCTTTTGTTGTTACCTGAAGAGAGGGGAAATTTCTTTAAATCCTTCGGAAGATTATCCATGGTAATTATTGTATTATTGGAAAGTATAAAAGCATGCTCAATTACATGTTCAAGTTCTCTTATATTACCGGGCCATGTATACTGGAGAAAAAGTTTATGAATATCTTTTGATATACCCTTGATATTCATATTGAATTTTATGTTGAACTTTTTGATAAAGTATTCAACCAGAATCGGAATATCATCCCATCTTTCTCTGAGAGGAGGCAAATTTATTTCCACTACTTTTAATCTATAATAAAGGTCTTCACGAAATTCACCTGATTTAAT
>CALARM010001220.1 GCA_937888925.1 uncultured Synergistia bacterium
GAACAGACACCGGAAGACATGATTGAACGTGCAATAAGAAGAGGGATGAAGGGTATTATTATAACAGAACATCAAACACTATGGAAAAAAGAAGAACTTTTTACATTACAGGAGAAATATCCTGACATACTGATTTTAAACGGTGTAGAACTTACTGTTTCATCGGATTATAACACATATGATGTTCTCTTATACGGTCTGGCTCAGAATTATGAAATACCGAAGAGAATGTTAACTGTAGAGGAAATCTTTGAACTCTTCGAAATGGAATGTGCCTTAGTACTGGCCCATCCCTTCAGATTTTCCAGGGTTATGAGCATCTCAGACAATACACTCAGGAAATTTCATGGAATAGAGATTGATTCATCGAATTTTACATCCAGTACATCGGAAATGGCCATAAAACTTTCAGAAAAACTTGACATTCCCGGCACAACTGCTTCAGACAGCCACAGCACAAAAACAACAGGTCTCTGGTATATAGACATACCGACAATTTCTTCTATGGAAGAATTTGTGCAGGTATTAAAAAAAAGACAGTGGAAAATAAAGGAGGCTCCTTTAGAGACAGAAGGGGAAATGGGAAATATGAAAAAGATAAAAGAGAAATCAAGAATGGAAACACTTAAAAAGGCAGAAAAAATTCTAAAAAAATGCAATGAAAGCCATTCAAAGAAAGCATGGTGGAAATTCTGGTAGTTTAAAAAAGTGCCATTCTCATTCATCGGATAATCTGACGAAAAAATTACCAGGTAATTCTGTTCTGCTGACTTTCCCGGCAAAAAGCTGAAGAGGAATGTGAGCCCTTTCCCCCCAGGCACTCTCACTGTGAGAGGCAAGAGGAAATGCAAGATAAAGAAAATCTCTTCCCAGATTATAACCGCGGCTGATAAGGGTCATGGCCATTTTCAGAGTCACTTCATAATTATCTGCCGGCCATCCGCTGTCAAGATAAAATTTTAACCTGGCCCTTCCATGAAGAGGTTCCTTTTCTACTCTCGCAATCAAATCGTCTTTCCAGGAAAAAGTACTTGACAGACATGCCGCTCCTCCGAATACTTCAGGCCATTGCCAGGCAAGATAAAAAGAAAGAACTCCTCCCAGAGAAGAACCCATAATAAAATTATTTTCCCTCCCATGCATGGTGCGGTAATTACCATCGATCCAGGGTTTAAGCTCTTCCACCATAAATCTGCCATATTGTTCGTATCCCGGTTTTGTATATTCGTTAAACCTGTCTTCTGCATATACTGCCACTACTATAGACTGATCGATAAAATTCATCCTGTCAAGGAGTTCGAGAGTATTATTTATCTTCCAGTCCTGCCCCAGAAAAGCTTCTTCAGGGAAAAAGAGATTCTTTCCGTCATGCATATAAAGTACACTGTAACGTTTCAATGTATTTTCATTATATCCGGGAGGCATATAAACACGGAGCTTTCTGGACATATTAAAAATAGAAGATGGAATTTCCAGTATATCAGTAATTGTTCCTTCTTCGGAATCGTAAAAATAAGGATAAAAATCCTGCACTTCAGGCATATCCATAATAGCCAGTTTATTCATTCCCCGTGACCATAAAATATGAGGCCCCCGTCTTATACATGGTTTGAAACTCAGATAATATTTATCATGACATATATGGAATTCATAACAGTGTCTGTCATTATCTACACTGACAGGGTTTATCTCATAATCCCAGTTTTTTTCCGAATGAATGACTATCTTACCTTCTTCAAGGGGATAAAAAATTCTGATAATAGCTTCGTACATATTTCACCTCATTTTAATGTAACAGAAATTTTAATGAGCTCCTTTAAGCACTATTTCCGTTACACACGTATCCGTATAAAGACTGCCGGAATAAATGTCGGTTATGGTCAGACGTATCACATCGCCCGGTTCTACACTGTAGTAATCGGGGAACCTGACTTCCTGATCAAACATAGAGTCGGCAAGATTGATATAACATAACGATTTACCGTTAATATCCATTCTGAACTGTTTAACTCTTGAATTCTTTTCCCATATATCCTTACTTTTAAGATAGCCGTCTGCAATAACAATACCTTTGAAAGAAGTCTTCCCTGCATCTCTGCCGGGATAATTTTTAAGGTAAAATTCTATCCATTCCCCTGTGCCGTCACCTTCTGCTCCCTCACACCATGCAGTAGTAAAATTACCGTCACTCAGCATTGCTTCCGTATATTTATTACCTCCCTGCGGAGAAAGACAGGAACTGCATTTTATAGTCCATCCCATGGCACATGCAAGGGAACAACCCCAGTATTTGCCGAGTTCCAGCTTGTTATCTACCTTTGACTTACATTCCGGAAGTTCTTCTGCAAAAGAAATGGTAAAAGAAAAAAGAAATAAAATTAATAAAACAAATAATGTTTTCATAAAATATCTCCACATGAGTGAGTAGTGTCCTTCACTTTTCACTTTTCACTCGTTTCTTCCAGTACTTCCCTGACCCTGGATGCCAGATTTTTTATTGAAAAGGGTTTCTGGACAAAATGCACTCCTTCATCCAGAATACCCTGATGAGCTATCACATTGGCTGTATAGCCTGACATAAATAGACATTTAAGATTCGGATATTGAGGTAACAAATATCCTGCCAGTTCACGGCCATTCATTTCCGGCATGACTACATCCGTAATAAGGAGATGAATCTCTCCGGCATGCTTCCAGGCAAGGCTTATGGCATCACCGGGCGTATTGGCAGGCAAAACTTTATAGCCCAGTTGTTTGAGCATGGCTTCAGCCAGTTCCAGTAATATTTTTTCATCTTCTACCAGAAGCACTGTCTCATTACCGCCTTTTACCGGTTCATCGGATTCTTTTGCAGAAGCAGTAGATGAGTCGCCTTTATACCGTGGCAGATAGATATTAAAAGTCGTTCCTGCACCGGGTTCACTGTAAACATTTATAAATCCGTTGTTCTGGGAGACTATGCCATAAACAGTGGCAAGACCAAGGCCGGTTCCTTTGCCAAGTTCCTTTGTGGTAAAAAATGGCTCGAAGATATTATCCAGAGTTTCCCTGTCCATACCGCAACCGTTGTCACTTACAGAGAGCATTACATATTCTCCCGGAATAAAACCTTTATGAAGGGCGCAATAATCTTCATCAAAAGATGTATTACCGGTCTCAATAATGACTCTGCCGACACCGTCTATGGCATCCCTGGCATTAACTAACAGATTGGCCATTATTTGATCAATCTGGGCAGGATCCATTTTCACAGGAGCCAGATTGGAAGAAGGCTTCCAGAGCATTTCTATATCCTCTCCAATGATTCGCCGCAGCATTTTAAGCATACCGTCTACAGTATCGTTTAAATCCATTACGGCAGGTGAAACGAGTTGCTTTCTGGCAAAAGCCAGTAACTGTCTGGTGAGATTTGCCGAGCGCTCGGCAGCTCTGCGGATTCTCTCAAGATTTTTATAGATACGATCGGAAGGTTGCAGATCATACATAGACACCTCAACAGAACCAAGAATTATGCCAAGCATGTTATTGAAATCATGAGCCACTCCACCTGCCAGACGACCGACAGATTCCATCTTCTGGGCATGCATGAGTTGTTCCTGAA
>CALARM010001221.1 GCA_937888925.1 uncultured Synergistia bacterium
AAATGTACTGTTCACTGTTATAAAGATGATATGAGAAAGAAAATCAGAGAAGTTATGAAATATTCAGGGCCCAGAATGGTGCTGAAACATCCTGTTTTAACCGTTTTTCATTATATTTAACAGGAAACTTAATATATTATAGTGAAGAGTGAAGGGTGAAAAGTGAAGAGTGAAGGGTGAAGAGTGAATGGTGAAGAGAAATGAGTTTTGTAAAATTATTTAAATCAGTAATGTAAGAAAGAAGGAATTTCAGTTACTCTTAAATAATTCTTATAAAAACTGTTTTAAAGGAATGAGCTTATGCAAAATAGACTGGACTGTACCATACAAAAATACAGACAAGCATGTGATTATATGGAAATAAGAGTGGAAGATTATGAAAGCAGATCCATTCAAATAAGAACCGGTGATACACAGATAAAGGATTCAATGGAAATAGGAGGGAATGTAAGAGTACTTAAAAAAGGAGCATGGGGATTTGCTTCTTTTAATGACCTGGATTTACTGGATGATTTCGCAGAAAAAGCCATAAAACAGACAGAAAAAGCAGGTAATACAGGTGTTATGATGACTTCTGTTCCTTCTGTTTTTGAACTGGTAAAAATCGAACCGGTTCCGGGAAAATTTTCCCTGAAAGACAGGATAAAACTTCTGAATAGTTATAATGAAATAGTTTTAAATTATAATAAAAATCTGATTAAAAACTCGATTATTTTTTATAATGAAGAATTTAAGAAAAAATATTTTATTACTTCTGAAGAAACATATATAGAACAGGAAACTCTTGACACAGGTATCTGTGTCGCTGCCGTTGCCACAAAAGATAACTTTACTCAAATGGGTTCTGTTTCCCGCGGCAGTTCCGATGATTTTTCCGTATGTGAGAATCTTGAAGAAGATATAAAAAGAGCGTGTACGCTGGCTATTGAACATCTTGAAGCTGTTCCGGTAAAATCAGGCACCTACACTGTTATCTGTGATCAGGAAGTAGCAGGTGTTTTTGTCCATGAAGCCTTCGGCCATAACTGTGAAGGTGATAATTATAAAAATAAAGACATGGAAAAAGAAATGGCCCTGGGAAGAGTTCTTGGCGGTAAAATACTGAATATTTATGATACAGGTCTTTATAAAGGTTGCAGGGGATATATAAAATATGATGACGAAGGTGTAAAGAGTGAAAAGACTTATCTTGTAAAGGAAGGAATACTGTCAGGCAGACTTCATACAAGGGAGACATCTGCACTCATGGAGGAGAAAGTCACAGGTTCGGCAAGAGCCATTAATTACAGGTATCCTCCTATATGCAGAATGAGGCATACCTGTATAGAAAAAGGGACCGGCACCTTCAGGGATATGATAAAAGAGATAAAAAACGGCATTTATGCCCTGAAATCGGCTTCAGGTACATCAAACGGTGAAACTTTTACTATCATTCCCTGTTTCTCTTATATGATAAGAAACGGAGAACTGGCAGAACCTGTAAAAGGTGTAAAAATAAACGGTAATCTCTCTAAAAGCCTTAAAAATATAGATATGATTGGTTCCGATTTCGAAACAATCAACGGTCTCGGCGGATGCGGTAAAAAAGGGCAGTTCCCTCTGCCCATATCAAAAGGTGCTCCCCATATAAGAATTCAGAATGTTCCCATAGGAGGTGAAGTATAATGGAAGATCTGAAAAAAATTTTAGATCTTACCTCTAAAAGAGCAGAAAAAAGCGAAATCTTTTATATGAAAACCTTTAAAGATTCTGTGATTTTCGAAGCGGATAAAGTGGAAAACATGGAAAATTCTCAGAGTGAAGGAATGGCTTTAAGGCTGGTTAAAAATAAGAGAACCGGTTTTGCCACATCTACAATAATCAATGAACAGATAATAGAAAAAGCTCTTGAAAATTCGGAATTCGGAGATGAGGGGATCGCTGATTTTTCTTCTGAAAAACTATTGTTTCACCCGGAACATTATATAAGCGAGACTGTGGAAAAGATAGAACCGGCTTCGTTTTTTGACAGAGGAATGAAGATAATAGAAACATTGAAACATTTCGATAATAGAATAAAAGTCAATATAAGTTTTGAAAAGATATTTCGCCATGTCTCTTTATTGACTTCTTCCGGTTTTTGCGGAGATTATGAAAAAAATTATTACAGCCAGTTCCTGGGAACTCAACTGGTAACAAAAGACGATATATTCAATGTATGGAATGGTTTTTCCGACAGTGAGTTCACCGGAGGAGATGAAAAATTGATTGAAGATACCATGTTTTATGTAGAACATGGGAGGAATGTAGTTGATATTGAAACAGGAAGATATCCTGTTTTATTTCTTCCTGACAGTCTGACTTCTTTGTTGAAAATTCTCTGTTTCTCTTTGAACGGTTACAAAATTTTTCAGAAATTTTCTCCCCTTCATGAAAAACTCGGAGAAGCCATGTTTGATGACAGATTTACCATGTATGATGATAAAACCATGCCTGGAGGGGAAAATTACCTGCCCTTTGATGACGAAGGTGTTCCTGCAAGAAAAACTGTTCTTGTAGAAAAGGGGATAATAAAAAATTTTCTTCTGGATTTAAAATACGGAAATAAATTAAATATGAATTCTACCGGTAATTCCCTGCGGAGTAACGGTATGGGCGATAGAAACTATAATTATGCTCCGTCCATATGGCCTGCCACTGTAGTTGTAGAACCGGGCAATATATGCAGTAAAGAACTGATAGAGAATATAGACCTTGGCCTTCTTGTGAAAAGTACTCCGCCCCTTTCATCTGAAATGAGCCAGAATGGTGATTTTTCAGGAACATTAACACTGGGATATAAGATAGAAAATGGGAAAATAGCAGGAAGGGTTAAAAATGTAGTTATTACCGGCAATATTTATAAATTGTTAAAAAATCAACTTCTCGCCATAAGTTCTGACAGAACTTTTTCAAAGACTTCAGAATATAAACTCCCGTGGATGTTATTTAAAGATGTTGATGTTACGGCTTAAATAAGGTTACAATATGGATAAATTATTGAAGAAATTAACCTTGATTTTCCTGGGTATTTTAATGGGAACAGGCTTTTATACCTTTTATTATGCGAAGGGTTATTCCTATATGTTCGATAAACCTGAAGCCTGTATAAACTGCCATGTTATGAGAGAACATTATGATGGCTGGAGAAATTCTTCCCATCATGCTTTTACTACCTGTAATGACTGTCATGTTCCTCATGAAATAATTTATAAATACCCGGCAAAAGGCCTCATAGGTATGAAACACAGTTACTATTTTACTGCAGGAAATTTCCCGGAACCTATAAAAATAGGGCCAACAAGCAAAAAAATTGTGGAAGCAAACTGCAGAAGATGTCATGAACATATAGTAGGAGCAATAGATGGGGATCACAGTGAGAAACTTGAATGTACTTTCTGTCATGATAATGTGGGACATAAAAAATGACAGGGATTTATGGGATTTTTAGGATTACCGTGATTGAGATTTTGATGCTGTTGAATATTTAAACGAAAGGAGAGGAAAGGCTGGATTGACTTACTGATATGACTGTGAGCATGTAATAAACATGTTCTTCCTGTCACGCGTCACGCATTACATACCGGTAATTTGACTCCAGTCGGTCAAAATATGCTTAAATATGTGAATAAAATTTATATTTTAATTCTGCTCGTTTCTGTAATAGGTACTTTCCTTGTTACTGCATTGCTTGTAAATATATTTGAAAAAAAAGAGGAAGGTAAAAATCGTTTTGTTCAGGTCGTTCCAATAGGAGAATATGAATCTGATCCTGCAGTATGGGGCCATAATTTCCCCGATGAATATGATACATGGCGCAGAACCACTGAAAATTACGGAGATACTGAATTCGGCGGAAGCAGTAAAAGAGATAAACTTGCAGAAAATCCAAGGTTGAAGACTCTCTATGGAGGATATCCTTTCAGCATTGAATATAACGATGAAAGAGGCCATGGCTGGTCAATTGTAGATGTAGTAAGCATAAAAAGACTGGGTGACAAAAAGCCCGGTACCTGTTTTACCTGCAAAAGCAGTGATAATGTACGTATGTGGCATGAAATGGGAGCGGAAAAATTCTATCTCACACCTATGAAAGAACTTGTAACTCATGCTAAATACCCTATCAGCTGTCTTAACTGCCATGATCCGAAAACTATGGAATTACGTCCTGCCAATCCTGCTTTCCTTGAGGCCATGAAGGAAAGAGGTATTGATATTTCTGCCGCTACAAGACAGGAAATGAGAAGCTATGTATGCGGCCAGTGTCATGTGGAATATTATTTTGAAAGCAAAGAAAAGCCAGTGCTGCATTTCCCCTGGAAAAACGGCCTTGCCCTTGATGATATAGAAAAATACTATGATGATATTAATTTCCATGACTGGACATACCCCGGCACCGGAACAGACATGATAAAGATGCAGCACCCTGATTTTGAATTATGGTCTACAGGTATTCATTCCAGAAGCGGTGTCGCCTGTGCGGACTGTCATATGCCATTTAAAAGAATTGGATCTCAGAAAATTTCCAATCACTGGATAAGAAGCCCCCTTATGACCGTTAATGCTTCATGCCAGAGCTGTCACAGATGGGATGAACAGGAACTCAAACAGAGGGTTTCTATTATACAGAGAAGAACGAGAAAATTGATGGATCAATCTGAAATTGCTATTATAGACGCAATCAATGCCATTAAAACTGCAAAAGATGGAGGAGTGGATGATACTGCCCTTGTTGAAGCAAAAAAACTCCATAGAAGAGCCCAGATGAGATGGGATTTTATCAGTTCCGAGAATAGCATGGGATTTCACAGCCCACAGGAATCTGCAAGATTGCTGGCCGAATCTATTGATTTTGCCAGACAGGCACAGATAACCGCCATGAAAGCTTTAGAGAGTAAAGGTAAGAAGGTAAGCCATAGCACAAAATTGTCTTCTTTTCGTTAAAATTTTTCTGAAAATACTATTGACAGAATTTTTTTTTCTGTTATAATGTAGTTAGTAAATACTAACTAACGTAATAAATTTTTTTAACCATTTTAGTTAGTTAGTGATAACTAATAAGAAGGAAGATTGAAATGGCAGATTTCACGGTAAGGCAGAAAGAAATTATTGGCGTTTCCATAGAGCTTATTTCGAAAGGAGGCATACAGGAATTAACTATAAAGCATATTTCCAAAGAAATGGGTATAAGTGAGCCTGCAATATATCGCCATTTTGAGAGTAAGCTTGACATACTTCTCGCTATTCTTACATATTTTGAAGACCTTACGACATGTGTGTCAGAAAAGGCTTTTTCTATGAAATGTCCTGTTTTTGACAGGATAGAAACTTTTTTTGCCGGACTTATGGATGAATTTGTTAAAAATCCGTCTCTGACGAAGGTAATTTTTTCAGAAGAGATTTTTCAAAATGACAGGAGATTATCCGAAAAGGTTCTGTCTGTTATGAAAGGTCATCAGAAAAAAGTTCTTGAATGTGTAAAAGAGGGGCAACTCAAGGGTCATATAAGAAATGACATCAAGGAAAAACATGCTGTTATGTTTATTATGGGCACCTTCAGATTGCTTGTAACAAGATGGAGACTTTCCGGCTTTAACTTTGATTTAAAGCAGGAAGGTAAGGAACTGTTCAGTTCCCTGAAAAAATTAATTGTAAAGGAGTAATATTATGAAAATTACAGATGTTAAACATGCAAATAAAATGAAAAATGCTTTTAATATTGATACGGCTAAAATTTA
>CALARM010001222.1 GCA_937888925.1 uncultured Synergistia bacterium
CAGGCAACTCCCAGTTCTTCACCTTTCTGTACATCTTTTTCCTGAGATTTGGCTGTTACTATAATTACAGGTATAGATTTTGTTTCAGGATTTAATTTTAATTTTTCTGCCGTTTCCCAGCCATCCATTACGGGCATCATAATATCAAGCAGTATAATGTCAGGTCTGTTGACTTCAACCTTTTTGAGAGCTTCTGCGCCGTCATAGGCCACATCTATTTCATATCCTTCCGAACTCAGAACACTGGAAATAAATTTTGATATAAATTTATCATCATCTACAACAAGTATCTTTTTACGACCTTCTGAACCTTTGCGGGATCTTATCATACCTGTGGCCTCAGAAAGATAGGCTCTTACCCAGTTATCTTTTTCTTTTTCCAGAGCTCTGTTAAGTGCTTCTTCTATATCGGGTCCTCCCAGTATACCGAGTGATTTTGCCGCATTACTTCTCACTGTTTCGTGTTCATCGTCCAGTAATTTTACGAGAGGAGCCACTGCTTTTTCATCACAGAGTTTACCCAGAGAATCTGCTGCATTACTTCTGGTATTCCAGCTCTCATCGAAGAGAGAATTAATAAGAGGTTCAACTGCCCTTTTATCGCCCAGTTTGCCCAGAGCTTCTGCAGCATTTCTTCTTACATCCCAGTCACTGTCAGAAAGAGCTTTTATTAAGGGTTCTACAATTATTTTATCTTCGAATTTTCCGAGAGCTTCACAGGCACTGCTTCTTACACCGCTTACTTTGTCTTCCAGCAAAATGTTAATAAGCGGTTCTATTGCAGTATTATCTCTGAGTTTTCCGAGAGATTCCGCTACATTTGTTCTTACTGTCCAGTCTTCATTTGTAAGACTTTTTACGAGGAACGGTACAGCATTCTTTGCCCCGATTTTTCCGAGAGCAGATGCGGCCCTTCCTGCTACCCATCCGTCTTTATCTTCAAGAGCTTTAAGAAGTGGTTCCGTATGACCGAGCATACCGAGAGACTGGGCGACATCTGCTCTTATTTCCCAGTCATCAAGGAGTTTTAACAGATGTGATACTGCACTTTTATCACCGAGAATACCTAAAGCTTCGACAGCATTTCTTCTTACTTTCCAGCTTATATCTTCAAGGGCTTTCAACAGCGGTTTTAATACCACTTTCCCTCCTATTTCTCCCAGAGACTTGACTGCCTTTTCCCTTACATCTTCATTTTCATCACTGCATAATCCAGTTAAAGGATCAATGGCTTTCGGATCTTTAATTTTACCCATCATCCAGGCTATTTTCATACGGGTTTCTATATTTCCGGTTTTTAATTGTTCAATTAATTGATCAATTCTCTCTTCCACACTGGTTCAATCCTTTCTTTCATAAAACTATTAATCTCCCTTAATTTAAACACTTCGACTTTAAATGACATTTCCCTGTTTTCTTTATAAATTTATATGAAAATCGTGAAGGGTGAAGAGTGAGTCGTGATGCGTAATGCGTAATGCGTAATGCGTAATGCGTCACGGGTAAATTTCACTCTTCATCCTTCACCTTTCATCCTTCACTCTTCACCCTTTACTATTCACTTTTCACCTTTCACATTTAACTTTTCACTTTTCACTGCAGAAATTTTTATCATATAATTCTTCGGCTCATCAGTTATAGTAATTCCATTAATAGTTTTCAATGAAGAAAGATTAATATAAATTCCGTCATATGAAGCGGTTATCTTAAGATCTTCTGCCCATATGTTTAAAATCTTTGAAATGTCCCCGACTGATACTTTTATTTCATTGCTTACACCGTCTCTGTATGATTTTAAAGGAAAAAATTCGTCATTTATCATAAATTTTATTAATTTGATATTTATCTCGTTATCTTTTTTATGTTCTATTTCAATAAGACCTGTTTCATAAAGGGAAGAAAGAGACAAACAGGTTGTTCCACAGAAGGTTTTCCCTTTTATTTGTTTATTACCGGCATAAATTTCCATATCTGATTTCCATTTGAATTTTATACCTGTTATCTGTTCTACATCTCTTAATATAAAGTATAGTTCTCCATGATAGAAAAATGCTTCTTTTCTGAGAGAAATACCGTTAAGATATATGGAAGGATAAAAAAAATCTGTATTTTTATCCCTTATTCGGAGAGAAAATTCTCTCATAAGTGTTTCTGCAGATATAAAAGCTTTACCGTCAATGATTAAACATTTGTATTTATTGCCACAGAAGGTTAATTCTTTTTTTGAATTATCCCAGTTATAGTCCAGTCCAAGTTGATTGAAGAAAAATTTTACCGAAATATAATGGTTATTACCTTTTATTTTACCATTTTCACCGAGTGGATTGTTGTTAAAATACATACTGTTCGTTCTTATATCACATTTATCAACATTATCATATTTCTTTACAGAAGAATCCTTTAAAGGTTTCTCTATGGATATCTTGTATTTTTGATACAGTAAGTCTTCTACTGTTATAAATTTGAATCCTTTATAATGCATTCGATCAATGAATTCCTGAAGTATGTGTCCTGCTGATGGGCAGCTGTCATGAAACAGGATTACTCCTCCTCTGTAATATTGTCTGTATAAATTGTCCAGCACATAGTAATCACCGTAGCACATCCAGTCCTGGCTGTCTATCTGCCAGAGTACAGGTATTAGCCCGTAATGAGAGAGAAGAGCATATATGCTATAATCATATTCTCCGTAAGGGGGACGAACCAGGTCCAGTTTGTAGTGATACCCCAGTGCTCTGTCTACCAGTTCCTGTGTTATCTGGAGTTCTTCTAAAATATTATAGTCACTTCTTGTCCTCATATTTATGTGACTGTAAGTATGGTTTCCAATTGTATGACCTTCTTCTGCGATTTTTCTTATCATATCCGGATAGAGAGAAGCATTTATACCTGTTACAAAAAAAGTCCCTTTGATATTATTTTTTCTGAGAATATCAAGAATTACAGGCGTATAGTAAGGATCGGGGCCATCATCAAATGTAAGGGCCAGCCTTCCCGGAAAATTGTCATAGTATGAGATTTCATTACAATTTCCCGGAAGAGATATGACGATAAAAAAGATTAATAATAAATATATTCCCGGTGATAAAGCCATTTTTTTACCAGATTTCCTGTATTTTAATTTTCTGAAGGATTCTTTCTTGTTTTGAATGTTTCTTCTCTTTTTTGATCTACTGTGGCAATAAATGTATTCCTCTGCCTGTCCCATAAATTTTTTATTTCTGCAGAAAAACCTGCTATAACCCATGGTGCTTTATTGCATATATTCCTTATTATTTCATCAATCTGTATTTCTTTTCCTGTTGTATAAATAGCTTTTCCATCCCGTGTCATAATGCATAATTCAAATGTCTGACCTGTTGTAATAACACCGTAAGCTTTATGGGTAGTGATTTTTTTATATACCCATATAATATCTGCCAGATTTTCTATGTCAAGGGTAAAGAATCTCTCAATCAGGAGCCACGAAGGCGTAGTTTTTATAGAACCGGTAATGAGTGACTGAGCAATTATTTCGTCATTTATCCTGGAAGCTATGTCTGATGCCACGCCGTACTTACCCAGTCTTTTGTATACAGGGTGTTCTTCGTGGCAATTATTTCTTTGAACAAATTTAATTAAATTCCATAGCACTATGAGTAAAATGGGAAGAGTTATTCCAAAATACCAGTAACCATTTGTTCTGAAATTTGTTGCATCCATCATGAAAGGTAAAAAATATGCTTTTGTTTCCTGTTCTTTTACCTGATCAAGTATAGTATTTTTTACATCAGCCGGTATTTTTACAATAGCACCTGAATAGGAATGATTTCTTTCCCTGTCAGGAGATTTTACTATAAGATATCTTTTATTTACTACGAGTATATAGTAATAAGCTTCTATTCTTTCACCTGTCACCTTGTTTGTATATTTATCTACATTTGTAACAACATGCTGCACACCTGAATCATAAACTTCCTCACCTGTTATAGTACAAAAATATTTTTCTACTTTATCAGGCTCTTTAATTGAAATCAGGGTTTTACCGTCTGTATCGAAGGGGCCAAAGAAGAAATTATAAAGATATCTTATCTGATAAAAACCTGTAGAGATTATGATTAAAAGTATTATTCCATTTACAAAGAGTAAGTTTCTGTTACATCTTCTTATGTTAGAAAAAATATAATTGTCCTGACCCGGCAAAGACATTTTAATACCCCTCCCCACTTATTTTTTTATCGGAATTTCTATAAGTATATTTTAACAAATATGGTATAATTATAACATAAAGACCGGGAAAAAGAAAAAGGGTTTAGAGTTTTTTTATTGTGTTCAAAAAAATGAATCTAACTGTCATAAAAAAACACTATTCTAGCCAGGTCAGTAAAGTGTAATAAGCGACAGGATTAATCTTATGTCATTATGTTCTTATTGCGGCCAAAAAAATAAAGATAATGCAAAATTCTGTAACGGGTGCGGTACTTCGTTAGAGGTTAAAATTTTCCATATAGAGCCTTTACCTTTACCAACAATAATCCAGAACCGTTATAAAATTATTCAGTTAATAAAGGAAGGTTCGGGAGGATTTATTTATAAAGCTGTAGATTGTAAACTGGATATTATATTCGCTGTTAAAGAGTTTTTCCCTGGCCGAGAGTTAAATCATTCATTAGAAAGATTTAGAAGAGAAGCCAATATCCTTGCCAATTTAAATCATCACGGTCTTCCCGGTGTCATAGATTATTTTGTATCAAATGGTCGTTATTATCTTGTTTTAGATTTTATAGAAGGTTATAATCTGGCAGAAATACTTAAGAGAGATGGTAATCCAGGATTGCCTCAGAAAGAAGTAATAAACTGGGCCAGACAGGTTTTAGATGTACTGGATTATCTTCATAACAGAAATCCGCCTGTTGTATATCGTGATATTAAACCTCATAATATTATGGTCGAACCTGATGGACATATAGTGCTGGTAGATTTTGGAATTGCACGGGCTATAGATCCCAAAAATAACCAGGTAAATACAGCCATAGGTACAAATGGTTATGCTCCTGGAGAACAATATTTCGGCCTGGCAGAACCAAGATCGGATTTATATGCCCTGGGAGCTACCATTCATCATCTTCTTACAGGAATAAGCCCAAAAAGATTCAAATTCGATCGGGTAAGAGCA
>CALARM010001223.1 GCA_937888925.1 uncultured Synergistia bacterium
CAAAAGAAGAAGTTTTAAAATTCATAACATCCAGAAGAAGTATAAGGAATTTCACTTCCGACCCTGTTTCAGAAGAAGACCTTATGATTATTCTAAAGTCAGCCATGGCAGCTCCTTCTGCCAGAAATGTTCAACCATGGTCATTCATAATAGTTAAGGAAAGAAAAACCCTGGACAGACTTGCAGAAGTTCATCCCTATGGAAAAATGCTGACAGAAGCACCACTTGCCATTGCAGTGGCAGGAGATCCCGCAAAATCAGATTACTGGCCAAAGGACTGCAGTGCAGCCACACAGAATATACTGCTCAGTGCAAGAGGTCTTGGACTTGGTTCCGTATGGCTCGGAGTCCATCCCAGACCGGATCGTCTTAAAGCAGTAAGAGAAACCCTGGGAATACCGGAACACATACACATACTTTCTCTTATTCCTGTAGGACATCCGGCAGAGAACATACCTGCAAGAACAAAGTATGACGAAAGTAAAGTCCACAGAGAAAAATGGTAGTTAAAATCGTAACGCGTGACGCGTGATGCGTGACGCGTTACCGATTTAAGGCAGGTGCAATATGGATTTAAATAAACTTATAGTGGTAATTTTTCTTATAATAGCTTTCACTGTAAACATATCAGTTACGTACGGTAATATAAAACAGGAAGTAGCTTCCAGCAGTTCTCATGGAGGAGAAAATAAAGAGGGAGAAGGAAAAAAAGAAGGGGAAGGGAAAGAAGGAGAACCCAAACCCACTCCTACACCAAAAAAACCGGGTGTAAAAGAACTGATGGAAAAGGCAAAAGGCCTGTCAGGTAAAGGTGATTACAACGGAGCACTGAAGATTTATAATGACATATTAAAATTAGATGCAAAAAATGGAGTAATTTACCTTGCTATGGCCCTGTGTTATGAAAAACTGAAAGATTATGAAAAAGCGGAAAAAAATTATCTTCAATCCATAAGACTGGCGCCATCTATTGCGGAAACTCATAAAGCACTGGGAGATATGTATTATAAAAAAGGTATGTACAAAGAAGCAATAACTGCCTATGAAGAGGCAGTAAAACTGAAGCCAAAGGAGATAAAATTTCTTCTGGCTCTGGCAGATTGTCTCTATAAAACTAAATATTATGAAAAATCAATAGAAACATACAATAAAATAATAGCTATAAAACCTGATACAACGTGTTACCATAATCTTGGAGTATGTTATTTCTACATGGAAGATTATGATTCTGCCATAACAAATCTTAAAAAATCTATTGAAGCATTGCCAGATGATCCTCTGACACATAATTTACTGGGAAAATGTTATATAAAAACAGAGAAAATTAAAGAGGCAATAGAAGAATTTATCCTGGCTGCATCACAGGAACCGGACAATACCATCTATAATGTAAACCTTGGCAGTGCATATTTCGATAACGGAGAATATGACAAAGCCTCTACCTTTTACCTGAAAGCCAGAACAATTGAACCAAAGAATGCAACACTCCACCATAATCTCGGCTTATGTTATTATTATACGGGAAAATACGAAGAAGCCATTTCCTCATTCAGAGAGGCTACAAAATTAGCACCATCAGAAGGCAAAAGTCATTATTTTCTTGCAGAATCTCTACTTGGAAGCAAAAGAATTAAAGAAGCAGTGACTGAATATGAAAAAGCAGTAAAACTATCACCTTATAACAGTGACTATTACCGTGAACTGGCATGGGCATCTTATCTGAACGGGAATAATCCGAGGGCGATAGAATGCGCAAAAAAGGCGACAGAACTTAACGAAAAAGATCAGGCAGGTTTTTTTATTCTTGGAGTTATATACCAGGCGGCAGGTAATGGAGAAAAAGCCTATGGAGCATATATGAGGGTAATAGAACTTTCCCCCGAAAGCCCTGTGGCACAAAAAGCAAAAAAAAATATAGAAGTTCTCCCGAAACCAGAGTAGATATTAAAGTAAATCTATATGTCGTAAAAAAATTATCCCTTGTAAATTATCGCAAATGATGATATAATAAATAGAAGTGTATTTATGTTCAGGTTATATACAAACCTTTTATTATCAAAAAAAATAAATACTTTCCCCCTGTTCAATCGCTTCTCCTGAAGACACTTCTCCCGTAATCAGCAGATAATAATCCGGTAATGGTCAAAAAATTCTAATAACAGGCATAACCGGAGCGGTCACTATCAAATATGAAATTTAACAGACAGTAAAGCATAAAACGTCGTCATTTTCATATAAATTCTGCAGAAGG
>CALARM010001224.1 GCA_937888925.1 uncultured Synergistia bacterium
AAAGTCTTTGCTCTTGCAGGAATGGTAAAAAACAACGGTCTTATAGAAATTCCGATGGGGACAACACTGAGAGAAATCATATATGATATAGGGGGAGGTCTTCCGGGCACTAAAAAATTTAAGGCAGTTCAGATAGGAGGCCCTTCAGGGGGATGTCTCTCAGAAGACTACCTGGACACAAAAGTAGACTATGAATCACTGGTAAATGCGGGAGCGATGATGGGTTCAGGCGGTATGATTGTTATTGATGAAACGTCCTGTATGGTAAACATTGCAAGGTATTTCCTGGAATTTACCCAGGATGAATCGTGTGGTAAATGTACTCCCTGCAGAGAAGGTACAAAGAGAATGCTTGAAATACTTACAAGGATTACAGAAGGGAACGGTAAAGAAGGGGATATAGAGAAACTGGAAAGACTGGCAACTATGATAAAGAAGTCTTCCCTCTGCGGTCTCGGTCAATCAGCACCGAATCCGGTTTTAAGTACACTTAAAAATTTCAGAATTGAATATGAAGAACATATAAAATCCAGGAAATGTCGGGCAGGGGCCTGCAGGTCCATGATCAGTTATGAAATAAACGACTCATGCATTGGATGCGGTGCCTGCAAAAAAGTCTGCCCCGTAACGGCAATATCCGGTACTCCGAAGAAGAAGCATATCATAGACATAGAAAAATGTATTAAATGCGGACTATGTTTTGATACATGTAAATTCGGAGCCATAAGCAAGGTATAAGGAGAGATAATCTTATGAGTGAAATTACTATTTATATAAATAATAATCCCTATAAGGTAGAGGATGGACAGACGATAATGCAGTGTGCAGACAAACTGGGGTTTCATATCCCCCGTCTCTGCTATCATCCGCAGCTGTCAATTGAAGGTGCCTGCAGAGTCTGTATTGTTGAAGTGGAAGGCATGAGAAATTATGCCGCATCGTGTACATTCCCGGTAAAAGACGGTATGAGAATCCATACTAACACAAAGGAGCTCAGAACTGCAAGACGGGATATAGTAGAACTTATACTTGACAACCATCCGGAAGACTGTCATATATGTGAAAGAGACGGAAATTGTGAGCTTCAGAGACTTGCCTATGCAATAGGAATAAGACACAGACATTTCGAAGGTGAAAAGAAGCATTATGAAAAGGATCTTTCATCTCATTCCGTAGTAAGAGATCCGAATAAATGTATTCTCTGCGGCAGATGTATAAGAATATGTTCCGAGATTCAGAAAGTAAATGCCCTTCGTTATGCTCACAGAGGATTTAAAACTGTTGTCATGCCTGCCTATGAAATGCCATTTAAAGATAGCGTCTGTACCGGCTGTGGTCAGTGTATAAATGTATGTCCCACTGCCGCCTTTGTTGAAAAGAATTATACACAGGATCTTTTCGGGAAACTTGGCGACAAATCGCTTGTAAAAATAGCGCAGTTTGCCCCTTCTGTAAGGGCTGCCATAGGAGAAGGATTTGACCTTGAACCCGGTTTAAACATGGAACATAATCTGGTAGCAGCTTTAAGGAAGCTCGGTTTTGACTATGTATTTGACACGCAATTTTCAGCAGATCTTACCATAATGGAAGAAGCAAGTGAATTTCTGGACAGACTCCAGGGCAACGGGAAACTGCCTATGATTACATCCTGTTCAAGTGCATGGATGAAATGTGTTGAGCAGTTTTATCCCGATTTACTGGAAAATGTTTCAACCTGCAAGTCTCCTATGTCTATGTTAAGTTCTATGACAAAGACTTATTTTGCCGATAAAATAAAAGCAGATCCTAAAAATATCCTGAATGTTGCCATAATGTGCTGTACTGCAAAAAAATATGAAGCAGCAAGACCGGAACTTATGATAAGAGGTTTACAGGCTACAGATTATGTTGTAACTACAAGAGAAATCGCATGGATGATAAAATCGTCAGGTATAGATTTTGTCAATATAAAAGGTGAAAGCTTTGACAGACCTCTCGGATTATCATCAGGTGCGGGAACAATATTCGGCGTATCGGGAGGAGTTATGGAAGCAGCTTTACGTACTGCCTATGAACTGTATACTGCCGAAACGCTTATTGACATAGAATTTGAGAATTTACGAGGATTTGAAGGCATAAAAGAAGGGAAAGTCATAATGGATGGCAAGGAAATAAGAGTCGCCGTAGCACATGGCCTTGGCAATGCAAATACCCTTCTTGAAATGGTAAGGCAGGATCCGAAAAAATACCACTTTATTGAAATAATGGGTTGCCCCGGCGGATGTATCGGCGGAGGAGGCCAGCCATATGCAGGTTCCAATTCAATGCCTCTTGATGAAGAACTGCTAAAGAAAAGAGCTGAAGCTTTATATAATATTGACAGGCAGAGAACCTTCAGAAGAAGTCATGCAAATCCTGACATACAGAGAATCTACAGGGAATTTCTCGGTAGACCTCTCAGTCCTCTGTCTCATGAATTATTACATACCCATTATAAACCTCATGAGCCAAAAGGTATAATTTCTAAAGATGTTAAAGCGAAATATTAAGAGTGACCAGTGACCAGTGACCGGTGACCGGTGATAACAGCTAATACTTCACTGGTAACTGGTAACTGGTAACTGATAACTGATTAGGAGTGTAGATAACATGATTGACACGAAAATTGATCTAAATGAGGAAAAGATGATTGAATTAAGGGAATTTATGGATAAGGTTAAACATAAACCTCATCCTGAATCCTATCTTATAGGAATACTGCATAAAGCCCAGGATCTTTATGGATACCTTGATAGAGCAGTAATGGATGAAGTTGCTATTACAATGAATATACCGACATCTCACATATGGGGTGTAGCTACTTTTTATCATTATTTTACTCTCAAACCGAGAGGGAAACATTTAATTTCAGTATGTCTCGGCACAGCCTGTTATATTAAAGGTGCCGATAAGGTATTGAATGCCATAAAAGAGGATCTGCACATAGAAGTAGGAGGCACAAGCGAAGACAATTTATTTACCCTGCAGGAAGCAAGATGTCTGGGAGCATGCGGCCTTGCACCGGTCATAATGATAGATGATAAAATATATGGTAATTTAACACCAAAGAGTGTACTTAAGATATTGAAAAGTTATAGAAAATAAATTACAATAATCTTGTAGCAATCAGCAGGTCAGCATGTCAG
>CALARM010001225.1 GCA_937888925.1 uncultured Synergistia bacterium
AAGATTTATATACTATAAAAGCTTTAATTCTCAGTCATGGCCACCACGATCATTGCGGTGGTATGGAAAAATTATTGAAATATATAAACAGGCCTTTACCGGTTTATGCTCACCCATCCATATTTTCCGTAAGATATAGTTCAAAAGGTCAAAAAAAATCATTTGCCGGGATCCCTTTCAGACGGGAATATCTTGAATCCCTTGGAGCTGAATTCAAGATGATTACGGAATTCACACAGATAGCCGAAGGTTTATATATTACAGGTGAAGTAAAAAGAAAAAATTCATTTGAAATGCCGGAAAGAAATCTACTGGCCTTGTCGGGAAACACCGGAAAATTAGAAACAGATCCCCTGCTGGATGATTATTCCCTTGCAATCAATACAAAAGAAGGAATTGTTCTGCTTCTGGGCTGCGCCCATGCCGGTCTGGTTAATATAATGGATCATGTATCGAAAAAGCTTGATATTGACAGAATTTATGCGGTAACAGGCGGAACTCATCTGGCAGATGCCGACACTATGAGAATCGAAAAAACTATTGAAGCATTAAATAAATATAAGGTGCAAAAAATCGGTGCCTGTCACTGTACAGGGCCGGAAAAAGAAGCTCTTCTGAAAGCGGCACTGGGCAACAGTTTTTTCTTTGCCCAGGTCGGGTGCGAAATTATCATATCTCATACATAGCCTCAATGGTTTATTCTTGATTTATTTTTATTCTGACCAGATTTTCAGACACTTTATTTCTCATTTGGAAAAAACTAAAAATGCTCTTTAGACAGACGGCTGATAAAATCACATTCCTTTCTGAAAAGTTCTTTACAGGTATGTATGGTATCTGAAAATTCCATATTAATATCTGAGTTGCTTTCATAAGCCGGCCAGTCAGTAAGACCATCACTGTTGGGATTACCGGTTCTGGCAAAATTCACCCAGTAGTCCATCATTTTACCGGAAAGCCACATGTCTGTATCGTCATAACCGTCTGATTTATTCATATTTCCGAAAATATACGCCAGTTCTACGCCATGATGAACTCCAAGTTTTCGTGCCATAGATGTTCCCGGCAGCCGGGTAAACTGATAAAGATAGGCCCTGGATTTCTTATATTCCATAGATTGAGCCACAAATCTGGCAGGCTGCGCATTGGCTGCCACAGTCAGAAGCTTATCCAGTGCAGAGGCCACATCTTCTGTACCGGATACAGGAAAAATATTGAAGGCTTCCCCGTAATGGATACCAAATCTGGATTTCAAAAAAGATTTATATTTTTCAACAGATAAATCTGTTTTATCACCAAGATAAATATTACCTTCATTCAGAGTGGTCCCGACTATGATCGGCACATCATGCTGCTGTCCTTTTGAATATGCGGTAACGGGGTTTTTCGGTAAAACCCATCCGTCAAATACAGGAGCAAAAAAAAGCCTTTCGTCATCAAATATGTCTGTTTTACAATCAGATGCCTCCAGTATTTCCTCTGCAGATTTTGCACGCATGGCAGCCAGTATATTCTCTCCCTTATCACAGCCAAGTTTCACAGCCAGCTTCTCCCCCATTCTGGCAACATTTTCCATATTGCCGTTAAAGTTCGGACTCAGATACTCGGAGCCAATTACAGGCCCTCCGCTTTCTGCTATGGCTCTATGAAAAAGCCCTTCAGACAGAGGGCTGATCATAAGGAGTGTAATAGACCTTGAGCCGGCAGACTGGCCGAATACTGTTACATTGTCAGGATCTCCTCCGAATAAGGCAATATTTTTCTTGACCCATTTCAGTGCAGCAATCTGATCGAGAAGACCGTAGTTTCCCGAAGTTCCATGAGCAGATTCCTCGGACAGAAGGGGATGAACCAGAAATCCGAATGGGCCGAGGCGGTAATTAATGGTTACTACCACCACGCCTTTTCTCGCAAGATTTGTACCGTCATATTCAGGAAGAGAACCGGAACCGAAATTAAATCCACCACCGTGAATCCATACCATTACAGGTAATTTTTCATCACAGTTTTTCGCAGTGGTCCAGACATTCAGATAAAGGCAGTCTTCACTGAAATCACCTGTATCTTTCTGGCCCGGCTGGGGGCATGACGGGCCAGGTAAAGTGCATGGTCTCACCTCTGTCCAGGGAACAGGAGTCTGCGGAGGTTTCCATCTCAGTTCTCCTGCAGGGGGGGCACCATAAGGGATTCCGGAAAATTTATAAACTCCATTCTCGACATACCCTGTTACCGGCCCGCTGTCGATTCGAATAATTTCAAAATTTTTCTCACTGGCAAAGATTGAAACCGCCATGAGCAGAAATAATACAAATATTGTAATCGCTTTAATTATCTTCATGTGTTTTTGCTCCTATACTATTGAATGAATAATCTCATAGAACTTCTCAACCAGCATCGGCTCTTCTGATTATCGGTAAGCTGTACTGTATCCGTATGGTTCGGTTTATCGGTGTACATTATCCACTTCCATGACCTTTCCGATAGTATCAAATCCGTTTGCGAAACATCAAAAAAATTATAGACCCAGTAATTGTGACTTTCACCGTCTGTTCCTTTTTCTCCATAGACAAACCATGTATGAATAATCGTACATTTTCCGTTACCTGACAAGTCCACTAAATCTTCCGGGCCAAAGCCCATAGTATAAAGAGTCTGTATGCTATAGTCTCCTGAACGGGAAAATACAAATATTACATAACAGTATTCACTTGCGAGACCGCAGCCTGTCCCGCCGAAAATACATATATAATCACTGATTCCGTCACCGTTTAAATCGCATCTGTAGGCTTCATTAAGATATGGAGAATAGATTGTCGCCGGAAGGTCAAATGAAGCCAGTTCTTTTCCGCTTCGGCTTATTTTCAAGAGAGGATTTTCCTTTGATCTGTCAAGCTTTATTTCAAACTGTCCCTTACTTTGAAAAAGATCATATTCGTTGTGGCCGTCTGATTTTGCTGTAAAAGTAATCAGCGGATAAGGTTTGACGCCATCGCCTGCAGAATATGGCTCATAACCCGGACTGTAGCCACCGTTATAGGCCATTAATGGCTGAGAAATAAAAATAAAAGAAATCAATGCCAGCAATAAAAACTTCATCATAGTACCTCCTCCAGTTATCTGAGCTTATTTGTATATAAAACCATAAATATCTTTTAATTACAAGATGGTTATAATAACTCTTCGTTAAAAAAAGGAAAAACATATAATTTGTAGAAACTTTCTTATCCAGTTAACGGAAAAACATAAAAAAACTCGGAAAAGAGAGGTCAAAGATTGAATATATTGAAAAGAATGATATCCTTTTTTATATCAGAAAAGTCTTCTTATAAAGAAGTTTCTGATGTGGCAGAACAGATAGAAGAACATAAATTCTGTCCTTACTGTGTCAACTGCGAACTCACAGAGAAAAAATACGGCACAGTAACCATATATATCTGTGATCAGTGCTGTGGTTTTTTCCTGCACAGTCACGATCTGAATTATTTTCTCGAGCCGAAAGCAGAACAGGATTGGTCATGGCTTTTCTGGAATTATGAACATACAGAATACACCTTCAACCGTTCGGAAGAAAACAGAAAATGTCCTTTATGTCCGGCCTTTATGGATAATACGCAGCATTCGTCAGGCATATGGATTGATTACTGTCCCCGTGGTCATGGCATCTGGCTTGACGGAGGAGAAATAAAGCTTATAAAAGATTGCAAATAATCCTGTAACAACATTACGAGAATTATAATAAAAGCTTATTCCCTGTCTCATGCAAATATAAATATTTACCAAGTGATATAATAACTTTCTTCTTTCCTATATTAAACCCGCATCTAAACCTAATAAGCAACCTCAACCATGTTAGACGTAATACACTTACAAAGGTCCATAGGACAAAAGCTAAAAGCGCCCCCTTTCAGGCTTTCCAGCTGTTCATCCGTCAACTCACTCCTATAAGCTTTTAACTCCTCAAGGGTAAAATCGAACCCTGCCTTCTTCACAAAAGCCTTCCTCATCTCTGCATCTTTACATGATACCACTTCTTTTGCAAAGTCCTCATCATTATTCATTCTCTCTACAAATTCTTTTGCACTTTCTAAACTCATAATAACAGCCTCCTTATAGTATCTTAATAATTATTACTTCAACAGGTGAATCTGTAAATCCTTCCACTTATACTCAGGAAAATAGTCAAAGAACTCTCCACTCTTGATAAACTCAATAAATTCTTTAGCTTCTTCCGGCTTTGGATTGGACTTTGCCTCTAAAAAAACTATTTTTTCGGGATAAAGGGCTATAACATCAAATTCTCTCTGAGATGAATTGTCTTCAGGGTTATAGACTTTATTCTACTGTTAAGCCCTGTATCATTAACTGAGTTTGTGCAACTAAAAACTCTAAATTATCAACTCTTTCTTCGACAACTGTCATAATTTATCACCTACATTAAAACTACGGCAAATCGGTTATTGTAATAAGCAGAAGAAAAAGCATGTAAAAAGAAGAAAAAGCATGTAAAAAGTCGAAGATTAAAAAACGATTTTTTGTAGAAATTATTAAATAATAACTGATATTATATAATAAAGAAATTAATGTTATAATATAGATATAAGCAATTACTATTTAAAAAGCTATCAAAAAATTGGGCTGATAACCTTTACAGGTAAAGTGAGGTATATGACTAGAGACAGGGTGTTATTTTGCAGGGAAACCTTAATGGAATTAATTCTTGCAATATTGATAGGAATAATAGTATATATAATAACAGTATTAATAAAATATTCTGTTTTAGATCCTCTGTTACTCGCTATTATAACAGGAATTATAATCAGAACAATAACAGGTAAAAAAGGCAATCGTGCTTCAAATCTCCCTTCCCTTATCTTTATACCTTTCGGAATAATTTTTTATGCGGCAAAAAATTTAAATTTTATAAAGTTCGCAAAAGTAGAGACAGGTATGATTATACTTTTACTGGTTATAATACTGGTATATTTTACTGTAATATTAATACTGGGAAAATTGTTACATCAAAAAAAACAGATAACCTATCTCACGGCAACAGGCTCTGCCATATGCGGAGCTTCAGCTATTACAATTACTTCTCCTGCAGTGGAAGCAGAAGCAGATGATGTATCAATATCGTTATTATCCGTAGCTCTTGCTGCTTTTGTCGGTTTATTTGTTATGCTCCCCTTCCTCGGTATATTATTTGATATAACCAATAAAGTTTATTGTCTGTTATCTGCATCAGTATTGCAGTTTACCGGTTTCGTAAAGGTTGCTGCCACCAGCATACATTATTTAAAAACAGATATAGGCCGGGAAGATTTATTATCTCTTGCCCTATCAGTAAAAGCTGTAAAATATCTCGGATTACTCATAGCAATACCGCTTTTTGCCAGTATGACAAAGAAAAAACTTTATATACCCTGGTTTTTATGGGCTTTTCTTTTTTCAGGAATCATTTTTACATGGGTTTACTCTGTTAATAAAATTTTCTATGAATATATGATAAACTTTATAGAGCCTGTATATAATATTTCCTGGTCCATCGCTATGGCTTCAATAGGGTTAAACGCCGATACAAGGGCATTATTAAGCAACAATGGGACAAAAGCTCTCGTTATGGCTTTTGCAGGTTTTATTGCTGCAACCGGGACTTTTTTTGCAGGTCTTTACATTATGCACTTATTTTAGGAAAAATACATAGGAAAAATACATGGATAAAAAATACATGCAGACAAGTCTGAAAAATAACATTATAATAGCTTTTTTACTGATTATAATAGTATGGGGAGTATCTATAACAGCTCTTTTTCAACATGTAATGGAAACAGCTCTGGTTGCACAGGGTCTGGAAAGTATGATTATTCAAAAAATCTGTAGAAATGTTATCTTTATCAGTACAGGAATTACTATGGCAGGTATTTTTACAGGACTCATCATTGCCATTATAATCTCAACAAATATTACAAAGCCTTTAAAATTATTAAACAAAGCAGTAGAAAAAATTAGTGATGGAGATTTTAATGTAAAGGTAAATATAGAAACAGAAGATGAATTAGGCAATTTAGCTGACTGTTTCAATAAAATGGCAGAGAATCTCCAGAAAACAACTGTTTCAATGAAAGAATTTAACAGGATTGCTATAGAAGCAGAGACAGCCAGTAAGGCAAAAAGTGATTTTCTTGCCAATATAAGTCATGAAATACGTACTCCTATGAACGGTATAATTGGCATGACAGAATTACTGCTGGACACAGATCTATCAGATGAACAAAAAGAATTTGCCATGACAGTAAAATTATCTGCCGAATCACTTATGAAGCTTATAAATGATCTTCTTGATTTCTCAAAAATCGAAGCAGGTAAAATGGATATTGAAATAGTTGATTTCGATCTCAGAGTGATGGTAGAAAATACTCTGGATATACTGATAGTAAAGGCAGATGAAAAGAGACTTGAACTGGCATGTTTAATAGATAATAATGTCATTTCATCTGTAAGAGGTGATCCCGGGAGAATTCGTCAGGTATTACTAAATATCACAGGTAATGCCATTAAATTTACCGAAAAAGGAGAAATATTGATAAAGGTTATACAGGAAGAAGAACTTGAAAATACTGTTAAATTACGTTTTTCAGTAAGTGATACAGGTATAGGCATTTCTCCTGATAATATAAATAAATTATTCAAATCATTTTCTCAGATCGATAGTTCTACAACAAGAAAGTACGAAGGAACAGGCCTTGGACTTGCTATATCAAAAAAATTTGTAGAGATGATGGGTGGACTCATAGGAGTGGAAAGTAAAGAAGGTGAGGGTTCAACTTTCTGGTTTACACTTCCTTTAAGAAAACAGGAAAATAATTCAAAAGCAATAACAATATCTAAAGATCTGGAAGGTATAAAGATATTAATAGTAGACGATAATAAAACAAATCTTTGTATATTGAGAGAGCATCTTAACAGGTTCGGATGTATTACAGAAGAGGCTTCAAATAGTGTTGAAGCATTATCGTTAATAAAAAAAAGGGAGGAAGAAAAAAATCCTTTTCAGATTGCTATTATTGACATAATGCATGACACGGATGGCCTGACACTTGGTAAAACAATCAAAGAAAATTCTATTTCCAGTAACATTATACCTGTTATGCTGACATCACGAACAGGAGATTCCAGGCTTATGAAAGACGAAGGTTTCTCTGTTTATCTCCATAAGCCTGTAAAATCAAAACAACTTCAAAACTGTCTCGAACGTTTACTGGATGGTAAAAAGGAAATTCCATCACAGATAATTACCGGATACGGTATAAGAGACGTAAAAAAGCAGAATTTTAGAATCCTTCTGGCTGAAGACAATATTACAAATCAGAAAATAATGTTAAAAATACTGGAAAGAGCCGGTTACACAGTAGATGCAGTTACAACAGGAAAAGAAGTTCTGCATTTAATAAAATATATTACCTATGATCTTATATTTATGGATATTCAGATGCCGGAAATGGACGGATTTACTGCGACTTCAATTATAAGAAAAGAGGAAAAAGAAAAAAATAAACACATGCCGATTATAGCAATGACAGCTCATGCTATGAAAGGTGACAGGGAACGATGTATAGCAGCAGGTATGGATAATTACATATCAAAACCGGTGCAAAAGGAAGAAATTTTTAAGATTCTCAACACTTTTATTGAGAGAGAAGTATCATCATTAAAAAAAGAAATTTCAGATAAAGAATTTTTTTTCTCTACTACAGGTGAAATAGAAAAAAAAATATTAAATAAAAAAATTTATGATAGAAAAACTTTTTTCTGTCGTATAGATGAAGATGAAGAATTTGAAAAAGAAATGTTGAATACAGTTATAGAGATGGTACCTGTTCATATTGAGTACATAAGAAAAGCTATGGATAATGAAGATCTGACTGGTGTAATATATCATGTTCATACAATTAAAGGTATGGCTGCAAGTATTAATGCGGAATCCCTTGCCAATATGGCAGTAGAATTTGAAAATTTATGTAAAAAGGGATATATAGAAAAAAAATTCTTAGAAAAATTGAATGAAGAACTGGAAAAATTGAAATTATTTATTTACAATCATATAATTGATAAGAAAACATTAAATGGAGAAAAAATATTACGGAAAGATTGAAAATACGCTTCTATATTCTTTTTAATTTTCCCCGGTCAAATCAATAAAATCTTCTATTTACAGTTTTCCTGCTCGATATTTGTTATATAATATAAGAAATTGAAGAGTTTAATAGTTTTTTCGTTATAGAGAACAAAGGGTTCTTCTTCTGATTGATTATCGGCATAAAGATATGTATCAATTTCTCTGTTCATGTATATTCTCCTTACCCAATTTATATAAAAATAAAACAGGTAAAAAGTTTTTATACAAACATCTTCACCTGTTTTATTTTACATAAAATTCTACATAAAGATTTAAAATTCCTGCTTACTATAATTTTAAAGTATAGAAATTTTCAGATTTATTTATCGAATATAAAATAAAAAAAGCTTGCAAATATTGCAAAAAAAATATACAATCTACTCCAGAAAATTTAGAAAAATTCAGGAGAAAATTATGAAAATATTAAATTACAAAAGTGACATACCCATTCAAGCATCTACAGTAAAACAGGAAAAATTACCTGAAGAAACAATAATAAACATACCAGATAATATCTCTTTAAGTTATAGCGAAAGCAATCCTGACTGTTCTGACGGATTAACAAAAGAGTTTATTCTTCAAAGAAATTCAATAAAAAGAAATGGTCTGGTAATCGATACAATGAAGGACACAACGCAGGTAGAAAATAATTCTTCCGAATCACCTTTTCCATGTGAACCAAAGATAGAACATGAAGGAAAACTTGTAAAAATAATTCAGGAAATAGATCCTGACTATACCATAACAGGTTTAAATGAACTTGTTTCTGAAGGAAGAATCACTTCCTATTTATTTGAAGATAAAAACCTGATTTTATATGCCGATTCAGAGCAGGCTGTGGATGAACTAAAAAAACTTAAGGTTACAAAAGAAAGCGGTATAAAAAGAGGAGTTCTGGCAAAAGCTTTAGAACTTCTTGTACCTCCGGAACTGGAAGAAAACTGTGCACCGGAATATATAAAATACAGAATATGGTGCCTTCTTGGTACTATTTGTTCCGGAGCGATAGGTTTTATGAATGCAAGAGTTAATCTTGATGCCATAAAGATTGCATTCACTAATACAGAAAAAGCAGCTCTTTCAGGAGTTGTAAATGGAATGGTATGGAAGGCTACTGCCATGGGAGGCTCATTTCTAAGTAAAAAAGGAGATGCAGATCCGAAAAAATTCATACTGGCAAGCAGTCTTATAAATACTACAAATTCAATGCTCACTCTGGGTACTCTTTGCATTTTTCCGGCTGCCCTTCCATTTCTTTCTGCTTTTACTACCGGTACAAGTGCCATAGCGGGCAGCCTTGGCTCTGCAGCAGGAGTGAATATTTTTAATCATATGGCAAAAGGCCCTGCAAAAGGTCTTGTATCTACAAAAAATTCAAATCAGGATATGGTAGCCGATATGTTTGGTATGCCATTAGCTATGGCACTTACAAGAGCTGCAACAAGCCTGGGGATTAATCCATACCTGTTTACAGTAGCCTTGCTTGGTTCTCTTCTTACATACTGTAATATAAAATCTGCCAGTTCAATCAGAATGAATGCGCTCAATCAGGCTAATATTGAAAAAATTATTGATAATTATATGATAAATAATCAAATACCTGAAGCTGAAGATACAGGTATTATAGAGATGGTTACGTCTCTTTTCAAAAAAGACAGTGACGATTACTCAAAAAAAATAACCTTCGTTGACTCTTTCCAGGCAATGCAGGGTGATGGAGAGCAAAAAGTTGAAAAAGACAACCTTTTCCGTATATTTAAAAAGGAAAATTACATAGTGAACTGTAAATCGAAAGACAACATATCTGTTATATTCAAAAATAAAGCAACTATTGACGATATATTAAAATCCTATCTTCATGGAAGACTCATCGAGAAAGGGCTTTCAAGCTCTCTATTTGAAAAACTGGAAAAGCTTTACGGGAATAATGCACAACTGGCTCTAATAGAACTTAGTTATAGAGCAATGCCCCCAGATATATGGTTTACAAAAGATCTGGACAAAAAAGGATGGAATTCAAGTACAGTAAAGTTTGATATAACAAAACTCAACACAGACTGGACCAGTCATGAAGAATTGAGCGATTCCAGAATTTCTATGCAGAAATTTCTTGACCTGGCAGCAAATCCTTCAGAAAATGAACTTAAAGCTTTACTGGATTACGCTTACGGCACAGAGAAGTCTGTTGCATCAGAACAGGTTGCAAAGACTAACAGCTAATTCAGAAAATTAATATCTGCCATTTTTCTTTCGGTAATAATATACTTTGTCTTACTTGC
>CALARM010001226.1 GCA_937888925.1 uncultured Synergistia bacterium
TTTACAATGAACTTCAGCTTCCTGAAATGCCTGTGCCTGACAGAATTCAGCCTCCCCCTCCCCGTACCATAGAATTCTCAGATTCTGTTATGGGCCTTAAAAACCCTGACGGCACTCCTCTGGCTTTTGTTCAGAAAAAATACCTGGAAATAGAAATAGTGGACCCGAACAAAGGGAAAGAGGGATCTATGGATATTCAGGAAATATACAGGGAAGGTAAAGAAGCAGTTATATCAAAGGCAAACAAATTACTGGGGCAGAATATACCTGAAGAGAGCCGTCAGAGGAGTTTTGCCATGCTGGATAAAATGATAATAAAATCTTCTGATCCGCTGGCAAAGGAAAAACTTAAAGCAGAACTGGTAGTGCTCGGTGAAAAATTCATAAGAACCTGTCAGGAACATGATCTATGGGTAATAATAATTGCCCCTCATGAAAGACTTTCAAAAATAAAGGTTTACGGCCATCAATTATTCGGTTCAGGAGAAACGGGAAGAGGGGAATTTCACCGCAGTATGGATGAAATAAGAGGAGTATTTCGCACCTATAGAGTAAATGAAGATCTTGTCTGGAAGATGGTGGCCATAGGAGAAGAACGTATAAACGGCATATATGGAACTACGTCGATTCATGAATTTGCCCATGCCTATGATTATGCCTGGCAGGTAATGCATAAATCCCAGTTCGGTCTTTCTGTACAGTTATGGAATACCTTCTACCATAAAAGAACGGGTTTCGTATCGAAATATGCTTCTCATAAACCACAGGAATATTTTGCAGAATCTGTGGAAGCATTTTTCCATCCTCAAAATCATGAGGATTTGTTGAAATGTGACCCGGGGATGTATAAATATCTTCATGACCTCTTTGTCAGTATGCAGTGAGCAGTGTAGTGAACAGGCATTGCCTGTTCACTACGAGGTAAATGAATGGTTTTATTAAAAAGTGCAAATCAGATTTCAAAAATATCCTTATTTAGTCAGTGGGTCCGTTCTTTCTATAGAAAATTCATTAAATGCCTGACCATCATCTCTGATTATTTTGAAAGTACATAACCATTTACCATTATTCTCCCTGGTTATTCTGACATAAAGAAAACTTGCATGAGTTGTTTTTTCCCAGTCGTAAAAATATACTGAATAATAAGGCGGACCGTCATTTCCAAGTATATCCATCCATGTCTGCCATCCATCTACTGCACTGCTGGAGCCCTCTCCTGAATTCCCCATAACTATATAATTTAAATTATCAGGATCGTGAATATCCATTTTAGCTTCAAAACCTGCTGGTCCTGTAAGACAGTGTTCAACGAGATGATCATGTGACGTAAATACGCCGTCAACTCTATATTCTCTGAACAGAGGATCCAGAACTCTGAGATACCATCCTGTTATCTGTATACCGGGCCTTCCATTTTCTCCTCTGCAGTAAGGGGAAGGATGGGTAACTATAAAAGTAAAGACAGAATTGGCCTGTGCCTTCTTTAATTCCTGAACCAGCCAGTTATACTGTTCACTTCCCTCTTCCCAGTCAGGAGTTATATCACTTTCATCATAAACTTTTCCGGCAGTATGATTATTTGTATCGAGTATTATAAAGGTAGCTGCACCATAGGTAAAAGAATAATACCTTTCTTCCCAGTCAGGATTGCTACTGTTATTAGGAGGATTATCTACATAGTATTTAAAACGGGCCATGCTGGTTGTAAGACTGTTATTTACTTCTTCTGTTGAATCTTCATAAATTTCATGATTACCTACAATAAGATAATATGGTATATTACTCGCAAAATCCACACCTGGATTATTCGGATCAGATGAAGTAACTATCTGTCTCCAGAATGAATCCCAGCTTTCCTGAGAACCATTTGCAACTCCATCACCGGCCAGGACAGCAAAATTTACTCCTTCTTTATAAGCCATATCTGTAATATGCCGGTGCCGTTGAATAATTTCTTCATTATCGTTTCTTCCATCACCGAGTATGGCAAAACTAAAATTATCAGTTCTTCCTATTGCCGTTTTAAAACTATAGGTTTTGCTTATTATATTTCCAGAAATTACTCTGTATTTATAACTATTACCCTGACCGAGACCTGTTAAAACTGCAGAATGAAGAAATTTACCGATAACCGGTATATATTCATTTGTTCCTTTAACTGTATATTGAAAATCACTTCCATAGCTGACAATATTTTCAGTTTCTGATTTATCAGTCCACCAGAGAATTGTAACACCATCTTGCTTAACATTTTGAAGATAAGGTTCAATATAAAGTCTTTCTCCTGATATGTTCCCATTAGAAACATTTGTGTTTTCACCGCAGCTGACATTTATACATAACAGGGACATTAAAAAGAGAGTTAAAAATAATAATATTTTTTTCATTTTACACCTCCATAAAATAAGTCTCATAAACAATTTTATATGATAATGATGAAATTTGCAACTTTACAGGAGAACCGACTTAGAGCATATCAAATAACAAAACCTAATTTAAGTATATAGGAAAATTCATTTTTAATGCCGTAAAATAAGGCTTTAGATGAAAATTATGTAGAAGCAGCTTATATAAATAATTTAAAGGTATAGGAATTTTCATTCCGGTTAAACTATTATATGGTTGAGAGTTGAGAGTTTATGGTTGATTTCAACTCTCAACCTTCAACCCTCAACTTTAAACAACTCGCCCGCAGGGCGTTAAGTTCTAGAAAAACGGAATTCCTCAAAATCATGAAGATCTGTTGAAATGTGACCACAGAATGTATAAATATCTTCATGACCTCTTTGTCAGTATGCAGTAATCGGTTACAACTAAAGTTTTAGAAAACTGTGCCGAATTTATGAATATGAAGGAAAGACTATTTTTCCCGGATATGGAGTTCCGGAATTATCGTCAGGGAGGAACACATCATGCCGAGTATTAATTTTAGCCCGTCAGGTATTGCAGCAGACCATAGAGCAGGTAAAACAGCAGGCCTCCCTTACAATGCTTACCCAGGCAAATCAATCACAGCAGGTGGTGCTGAGTCTGTTGACATAGATTACCCGAACAGACATTATGCTCTCGTGACGGGTGACGCGTAACGCGTGACGGGAGGAAAACCTTTATTACAGGTCAGTAATGGAAAAAGAGTGAATGGTGAGTGATGAGTAGAATGTTGTCACTCACGACTCACCATTCACGACTCACTACTCATGACTCACCACTCACTCTTAAAAATCCTTTCTCCATTATATAAATCTTCTTAATTCCGAGTTTTTC
>CALARM010001227.1 GCA_937888925.1 uncultured Synergistia bacterium
AGACAGGGAATTTGAAGAAGTAGAAAAAGAAATCAATATTTTCTGGATTTAAAGGAAGGTTCCCTGAGCTGCAGAGGGTTATTTAATTTTTATTTTTAGCAGGATATTATATGTTTTTTTAGAATTCCAACATAAATAGAAATCCAATTTGAGATTTTTTCACAAACCAATAATTTATTTCTTATTTTTATTAATTATATATTAAAACCAGGGTGATTAAAATGTTAATTGAATTCAGCACCGGTAACTTTTTATCTTTTAAAGATATTATCACATTTAATATGCAGGCGGCGAATATTAAAGAACATCCCGTTCTGGAAGATAATGTAATTTCCTTAAATTACAAAATTGAAAAGAAAACACTGGAAACATTAGAAGATAAAATTGATATTGATAAATTAAAAGATTTATCGTACAGGTTTTTCACGAAAGAAACATTGATTGATGAATTAAATAATTTGAAATTTACGGAAAAGGATATAAATATAATTCTGGAACATTCGAAACTGAGCGGTAAAAAAGAGTTAAGATTATTAAAGACCTGTGTCTTATATGGTGCAAATGCAAGCGGAAAAAGTAATTTATTAAAAGCCATGGGATTTATGAGTTATTTCGTACATGAATCCGTAAAAGAAACCGGTATTTGTGAAAAGTTAGAAGGAGATCACTTTCGATTAAGTAATGAAACATATGATAAACCCCCATATTTCCAGATAATTTTTTTACTGAACGGTATTATTTATAGATATGGTTTTGAAGCAGACAGTAAAAAAATAAACAGCGAATGGCTTTTCTACACACCTAAAACAAAAGAAATAGCTCTATTTAAAAGAGAAAACGGAAAAATTAATATAGGAAGTAATTTCAGAGAAGGGAAAGGGTGTATTGATAAGACAAGAGATAATGCTTTATTTTTATCTGTTGTCCATCAATTTAACGGTAAATATTCAACTAAAATATATAAATGGTTTAAAGAATGTTTCAGTGTAATATCCGGTTTAAATACAGAAATATTTGGTCCTGTTACGGAGCATCTTTTAACTCATAAAAAGCGAAAAAGACAGATTCTGGATTTTTTACGAATGGCTGATTTAGATATTGTGGATCTGGAAGTAAAAGAAGAAAAAGTAACAGATAAAGCTCTTATTAAATTTCTTTCGGAAAAAGTAGAAAACTTTAAAGAAGATGGTTTGACAACTACCAGGCTCTATAGTTTACATAAAAAATATGATAACTCGGGAGAGATTACTTCTTATGAAAAATTCAATTTCACAAGAGAATCCAGGGGAACACAGAAATTTTTCGAGATTTCGTGGCCGGTTTTAATAACATTGCTGGAAGGTAATACCCTGGTTATTGACGAACTGGATTCAAGACTTCATCCAATATTAACAAAAAAAATAATTGATTTATTTAATAATCATAAAAATAGAAATGCACAGTTGATTTTCGCCTGTCATGATACATGTTTACTTAAAAAGGAATATTTCAGGAGAGATCAGATATGGTTTACGGAAAAAGACGAGTATGAAGCAACAGATCTTTATTCATTAATTGAATATAAAGGTGTCAGAAACGATGCTTCCTATGATAAAGAATATATTCAGGGCAAATACGGCGCCATACCTTATGTAGGAAATTTTGACTATTTTTACGAGGACATAAATGACTAAATCCTGGAACAAAGTAAAAAAATCACAGAGGAAAATCAAAACAAAAGAAAGAAAAGAATTTTTAATCAGATGTGAAGGACCGACGGAAGAAAATTATTTTTCAGGTTTTCCCGTAAATAAAAATGAACTGGATATAAAAGGTACCGGCTGTAATACCGAAAGTTTAATAAAAGAAACAATTAAAACCAGTTATAATTTAAGACGGCAGGGAATAACATTCAGACAAATGTGGTGTGTGTTTGATAAAGACAGATACAGTTATGAACAAATAAAAAGAGCCTTCGAACTGGCAAAAGATAACCATATAGATATTGCCTATTCCAATAGAAATTTCGAATTGTGGTACTATTTGCATTTTAATTTTACCGTATCTGATATACCGGAAGACGACTATGTAAATTTAATAAATAAAAAATTAGGTATAGTATATAATAAAAATAGTAAAATAACCGAGCAAATGTATGGTTTATTAAAAGAGTATCAGAACAGGGCAATTGATAATGCTACTGAACTTATAAAATATCATAAGGAATATGATAAAAACATTTCTGACAAAGAGAATCTGGAACCTTATGATTATAACCCGCCTGTAACAACAGTTTGTCGTTTAGTAAAGGAATTAAATAAGCTCTGTAAAAAATGTAACAAGTGCGGTATATATAATAATTGCCGGGCAAAAAATTGTAATAAATGTGGAGGTAAATTACCTTAAAATTAATGAGAATAACTTCGGAAAAGGAAATAAATTTCGGAAAATAAGAATCATATAAAGTATTAACAAACACTTTGCAGGGACATTAATTCTAAAAATTTCCCGCAGAACTGCAGAAAAGATTCTCTGTTTATGAGTAGTAATATCTTTATCAGGAACCAAATAGCTAGACAATAGAAATGAATGGAAAAATTTGACAGAAACTTAATGATACATCTATAATATTTAGCAGTCATTCCGGCTATTTAATCCCTATTTCAATTTTATAAAAAATAGCAATGGCCGAAAACAAGTATAAGAGACTGCAGAAGGAAAAATGATGCTTATACTGGAGGGGGGTTATGCAAATTTCCGTAGATTCATATTACCATAATAAAATTGATGAAATTATATTTACAAATCTTAAGTATTCAAAAAAAATTACATCCAGGAAAGGAATTTAAAGATTAGGAAATACTTTACCCTTAGAATAAATTTGTAATTAATATGAAGGAGTTATCCCGTGGAGAAAGCAAATTGGTCTGTAGCATACGAGTCGTTTCACATTTTTGAATGCATCCCTCCTTGGATTGATTGGCAAACAAAGCAAAGAACCGCACTTAGCATTACAGAGGAAATCAGAGCAGGAATTAACTTTTCAATCATCCTCGCCTCTGCCTGTTATATCGAAGGCAACTTCGAACGTATACTGATAAAGATTATTAATGCTGTTGGTGAGCAATCTGAACCATTACATCAGCGCCTGATGAATGATCTGAGGGAGAAGGTTAAGAAGACTACCGGAAGTGAAGGCTATGACGAAATATTTGCGCTAGTCGTTGGAAAGAAGGCCAACGAGATTCTTGGTAATCCAGACCTCTGGGAAAACATCAAGACATTATTTTCCTTCAGAAACGTGCTAGCACATGGACGAGCAGTCGGGTACAAGCTCTACTTTCCACTTGGTGCAGGTGGCTTCTGGGATGAGGAGTTTTCAGGGGGCTACAAGAAGGTTGAGGAGTTTTTGCTACGGAAGAATCTCATCCAAGCACGACATATCGAAGAAGCAAGCAACTGGCACTATTTCTCTGACGAAGTGGCCGACTTCTTCTGGAAAACTGCTTCTACATTTGTCACCGAATTAAACAGAGGGTTGGATGGAATGAAACATTTATTAGGCCCATAACCACCAAAACAATTCCGTTCATATTTGCCGGTGGATACACCCTTTCAGAGGGCCTATCTACCCGACACTCCATCAAAGATTAAAAACTCCCACATTGCCTATTTCCACAGTATCATCCTGTTTTTCTTTACCTCTATGAATTAATTCCCCTTCCCTGATGCGCATGAGTAATGATATGACTCCCGATTGTTTTTCATCTGCAGTGATTTCACCGAAATTATCAATAGCTTCGATTTTTTCCATCATTAATTTCGGATCCGCATCAGGAGAAACTTCCATTTCACCCCTTACCACATAGGTTATCTTTTCAGGACTGTATTCAATTTCCGACTGTGTGAGGGTATGTTCATTGTCTACTTCTATAAGCCTGCCTTTATAGGAAATTATCTTCGGTGAAACACTTTCATTTATAGAGATAACAGCTTCACGTAAATTTTCATGACATAATATGACATCACAGGTTTTCATAGATTTTATGTGTTTAACCAGATCGTCGGAGGAAATATCCCCGGCAAATCTCACAGTCTGTCTGGCATAAATACATGGACTGTCGAACTTTTTCAGAGACACTCTGTCCAGATTGAGTTCTTCTTCCACACAGATATAACCCCGTGGAATAATTTCCATTTTCTGAGATTTTTTATCTTTTAATTTGCCGTAGAGAACTTCAAGATATTCCTCTCTCGTTATAATTTTACCGAAGAGGCTGATTTCTTTTATCTTTTCTTCGAAAAGTTTTATGTCTATATCTGATGTCAGATTGATCTTTCCGAAGACCATAAGAGACACAGGACTTTTCAAAGAATTGAGATATGAATTGTCAAATACGAGTGTACCTGTTATAACCTCTGTGCCTTCTCTGTAAGACAGCAGTTGACCTGTCATATGAGTCAGTCTGGACTGTAAAGAAAGCAATATGTTTTCCGGACAGAGTATCTGACCTGTCATAACAATCCTGTCTATAGATTTTTCTATGTCTTCTTCTGTTACATCCGAAAGAAAAACAAGCTGTCCTGTAACGACCATAGTCACAGGTGATGTATGAGTCTGTATCATATTATGAGATATGGATACCTGCCCCGTGTAAATACAGCATTTATCCGGAACCTCAATGGAAGAACCCAGGTTTCCTATATTCAGTTTTGAAAGAATAGATGCTGTTTTACTGTTATAGATAATTGTACCGACATTCCCGATTTTGAGAATATCTTTAATTGATTCTTCACTGGCATTTCTAATATCCAGTACTCCTACATTTTTTATTATTCTTTTCATAAATATTTCCTCACTTTTCTTTAAAATTTTCGGTTTTCCAT
>CALARM010001228.1 GCA_937888925.1 uncultured Synergistia bacterium
TCCTTCTGTTGCTTTTGCCTCACCGGTTATAAAGGATATTTCTTACCTTGAGAAAAAATTAAAGGAAGGAAAAGAAAAAGTTAAAGAAAATTTAACAAAGAACAGCAAAAATTTTAAAGAAAATATTCAATATAACCTGGAAAAAGCATTTTTTCAGGTTAATTCGTCTATAGCAAAAGAAATACTGGAAAATCTTTTCTGCAAACAAAATTACCTCCTTCTTCCCTTCAACCCTGTTTTTTCAGTGAATTAATTATTTTAAAGTGAAAAATGAAAAAAAATGCGATTTTACTTGCTTTTCACTTTTCATTTTTCACTTTTCACTATTTATACCTTGCCATAGTCGGAAAACTGTGTTATGATCTATATAGCTTAATTCAATTAATAGCGCACCTAAGGCGCTATTTTTTTAAGTAAAAATAAAAAGGGAGGAATGGAAATGATTAAAAGTATTCTTGTACCTATGGGAACATCGGGATGTTCTCATAATGCCCTCAAAACATCTATCAATCTGGCAAATCTTTTTAAAGCAACGGTCAGACTCCTCTATGTTGAAGATACAACGAAAATGGTACAGGTTATTCTTAAATATAGAATGTCATCGGCAGGTATTTCTCTGGATCTGCCGGGCCTTAATCTGCAGCAGAATGAGATAAGAGTAATACAGGATGAAATAGATAAGGAAAAAGAGCAGGTTACTAAGTTTTATGACAGCCTGAAAGATACCATAGAAGGAGACCATTCGCTTGTTGTAAGAACAGGAGAAATACATAAAGAAATTCTCTCTGAAGCAAGAGCGTTTGACCTTATAGTCATGGGAAAGGCTCTTAAAACAGGACATACGGGTGAACTTCAACCGCCCGTTTTTAATGTGGTTAAACATGCAAACAGGCCTGTCATTGCTCTCTGCGAAGGAGAAAGCCTGGGGAAGAACATATTGATTGCCTATGACGGTTCCAGAGCGGCAAATAACGCATTGAGAGTAACAGGCGATATTATAAGTGCCATTGCTCCTGATGTTGTAAATGTACTTACTGTGAAACACAGTGAAGAAGATGCAAAACCTCTTCTTGAAGAGGTGGAAAACTATTTCAGACCCTATAAGTTAAATATTGAAAAAATCTGGAAAAGCGGAAGAGCTTCTGAGAATATTATAAAAACAGCAGAAGAAAAAAAATGCACCTGTATAGTAATGGGTGGCTACGGAGATAATAAAATTAAAGAATTCCTTATGGGTGGAACAGCAGAAAAAGTTCTCATAAATATTGATATACCGGTAATGGTATGTAATGCGTAATGCGTGACGCGTAACGCGTGACGGGAGGAATGAATTTTCAGTTGTGGCCGAAACGGTCATAGTAGTCAGTGAGTGGTGAGTAGTGAGTTAATAAAATCTACTCACCACTCACCAGAATGATTTTACTCTAAAGTTACTGTATCTGCTCCTCTGGCTATAACTGCGCCATTTTCATTGTAAACCTCTATGATAAGAGTATATTCTCCTGATGTTATAAAAGGAGATTTTCCTTCGAGAAAACTTAAGATTATAGTATTTTTATCTTTATCTGAAGGAATTATGCCGGATTTACCGTCTTTAGAGGTTATTTCTCCCAGTAATTCACCGCTTTTAAATATCTGAATCTTCGTGAAAGATTTCTTTTCTTCTGAATTTTTAAGATACGAAGAAAAATCAAAGGTTGTTTCCAGTTTTACAATGCTGTTTTTAGAAATTTTCAGATTTTCAGTGTTTATACTTATAACAGATGGAGCATAAGAGCTTTGATTTTGAATATGTGCCTCCGAGGGTTTTCCGTCCAGGCTTTTATCGCACTCTGAACATGTCGGTGCCGGTGCTACACACTTAGTATTACCTCCGCTGGTGAGCCCAGTTGATACATTTAGATTATAGAGGGATGCATCTTTTTTCTCTTTCCCGAATACTCCTTCATAACTCACAGACTCGGGCATCTCGACCGGGACAAGTATTGATTTCCTTTCTCCATTCGGGTCTACCTGATAGCTCTCTTCTACTGCCACAAAGGATGTATAGGTTGACATTAGCCTGAATTCCAGCGCAAGGGCCGTTATCTGATTTATTAAATCTCCCTTTGGTCCTCCGTACTGTCTGTTCTCCAGATCTTTTATCTTCTGTCTTGCCCATATGGAAGAGAGAGCTGAATTTGCTTCATTCTTTTCGGGAAATTCTACCTTTACGGGGAAAACGGTCTTTTTACCTGCAATGTTTCCCGTGATTTCCACCGTGCCGCTTCCCGGCTGTGTATATCTTCCGTATATAAACAGAGGCTGTGAGGAAAAGAGATCGGGAATTCTTTTCGGGTATATGTCATCTACTTTTAAACCCTTCCAGTCAATAGAAATATCTGTAAAATAAGGTTTTGAGATCCTTTCGTAGAACTCTTCCACCACCGATTTAGGTTCTTCCTTCGGTCTCATATACTGGACATGGCCCCGTCCCGCTTCCGACATGTTATCAAGGAGATAGCGATTTACTGATGAACCGACACCCAGTGAAAATAGCCTTGCATTACCGATATTTTTTTCTATTTCTGCAAGTATTTCAGTCTCATTTCCTATATAGCCGTCTGTTAGAAAGAATACTATTCTCATTCTTTCAGGATCACGGGGGAAATTCAGTGCCGCTTTTATGCCTTCAATCATATTTGTTCCCCCTTCCCCTGAAAGGGTATCTATATAGGCAAGACCTTTCTTTATATTTTCCGGGGTATTGGTAAGAGGCTTATCCGAAAGACCTGAAGCACTCATGGAAAAGTTTATTATCTGGAATGTATCGTTTTTATTCATATATTCCACGCATTTCCTTATGGTAGCCTTTGAGGTTTCCATTGGAATACCTGACATGGAACCGGAACAGTCAAGAACGAAAACCATTTCTTTTGCCGTAATCTCTTCTTCTTTATATTCGGCCTTTGGCTGTATCATAAGAGTAAAATAACCGTTCCCGTTATTACCTGTTGTAATGGCCGCGCATTCCGGCATGTCTCCTGACACATCATATTCAATGATGAAATCTTTGTTCGGTATCGAGTCTTCTTTTTTTATTTTTATAAAAGCTTTTGACTGGCCCTCTGTCTGAAGTAATACCTTATGTGATTTAGATCTTATTTCTTTTATGGGAACACCTGCATTCAGGTTCACGGAAAGACTTATATCATGACCTGATCGCTGATCAGGTTTTAAATACTCCGGTGTAATTTTCTCTGAATCTTTTACTGACGGAGGATTAAACCTGGGGCCCACTACCATTGGAAAGTGAAAATTATAGGTTCCTTTATCATAATCCAGAATATCTACATATTTTATCTTTACAAATATAGAATCTCCCGGTTTTATATTCGCCACAGACTGGGAGAAAATATTCGGTCTTTCCTGTTCCAGAAGACCTGTCAGATGGCCTTCCGCTTTTTCTTTCTCATATATCTTTCTTGCTTCTTCCTTTGTTTTTATAAGTCCCAGAATCGTTCTTTCTCCGACTTTCATCTCCATTGAGTTTACTGCCCCGTTATGGGGAAGGGGGAATATGTATGTGGCTTCAATCGGTTTATCCATGGGATTTGTAAATTCCTGTGTTACTTCCACAGAGGAAATAAATCCTGATATCTCTGCTTTTACATCTGTATGCTTCAG
>CALARM010001229.1 GCA_937888925.1 uncultured Synergistia bacterium
CTGATAACTTTATATGAAAATGATGAAGTCTTATGCTTTACTGTTTGTTAATTTTCATATCTGGTTGTGACCGCTCCGGTCATGCCTGCTAAAAGCATAATTAATAAAATGATAACATATTGTGAGAAAACTAAAAAACGTCTGAGAAATTTTGTTCCTGTAACATCTTCTGCTTTCTATGTAAGTGAAATGGCAATGAGAAGTATACTTCTGGAACTGGCTGCAACTCCCAAACCGGGACTTGTAGATAGAATTAATAATGGTTCCCATAGTGATATGTCGTATGAAACATTTATTCTGAGCACTTCTGCCATTATTCCTTATTTCAGTTATATGGCACAGGCAGGGATAGAATACGGTACTTCTTCTGCCCCTCTCTGTAATTTGCTGCCTGTAATAAGAACAATAGGACTTGCTGCGGAAAACCATATGTTTTCCGTTACAGGCGGTATAAATACTCAAAAAGGTATTATTTTTCTTATCGGTCTTACATGCGGTGCCTGCGGTTATCTCCTTTCCGCAAAAGAGAAAATTACACCCGGTAACCTGAGTGCTGTTATAAGCGAAATCTCTAAAGATATAATTCAAAGTGAACTGTCTGATCTTGAAAGTAAAAGGAACCTGACTTCAGGAGAAAAGATTTTCCTTCAATACAAAATGTCCGGAGTAAGAGGAGAAGCCCAGGAAGGGTTTCCTTCTGTAATAAATTACGGGCTCCCTGCCCTGAAATCCGCTCTGGATTCAGGCCTGGATTTGAATAATGCCTCTTTACATGCTCTATGTAATATTATGGCCCATTTAGATGATACAGCTCTGTTACACAGACATAATCTGGCTACCCTGAGAACTGTTCAGTGTGAAATGGATGAACTCTATCAGCAGGGAGGACTTACTACCGATGAAGGCAGAGAGAAATGGAAGAGACTGGAACAGAGATATAATAAGAAGAAGATAAATCCGGGCGGTTCGGCAGACCTGATGGCAGTGACTCTGATGTTTTATTCCCTGACAGGGATTCGGGGGGATTGACAGGATTTTCCTGATTGTAGTGAACAGGCATTGCCTGTTCACTACACAGGTTTTTTAAAAATTAAAATTTATTCCCTGAGCCAGAATAACCTCTCTGCTCCAGCTTATAACATTTGTCTGACGCCTCATGTAAGCTTTCCATGCATCTGAACCGGATTCCCTTCCTCCTCCCGTGTCTTTCTCTCCTCCGAAGGCACCGCCTATCTCTGCGCCAGATGTGCCTGCATTTACATTTGCTATACCGCAGTCTGAACCGCAATTTGAGAGAAAATATCTTTCTTCAAAAACACTGTCTGTAAATATGGATGACGATAAACCCTGAGGTACACTGTTATTAATCTCTACTGATTCTTCTATGGTTCTGTATTTGAGGACATAGAGTATGGGGGCAAAGGTTTCTTCCTGGACAATATCCCAGTGGTTTTCTGCTTCTATAATACATGGATAAACATAACAGCCTGAAGGATTTTCCGGCAATAAACCTCCTCCTGTGAGGACTTTCCCTCCCAGGCTTTTTGCTTTTTCTATTGCTTTTTCCATATCAGATACGGCAGATCTGCTTACAAGAGGGCCTACAACGGTTTTCTCTTCAAGAGGATTTCCTATGAACAGATTTTGGTATGCATTAACTAATGAATGAATGACTCTGTCATATATAGTTTCATGGACAATTATTCTCCTCGTAGAGGTACATCTCTGTCCTGTCGTTCCTACAGAACCGAAGATTACGGAGGTTAAACAGCTTTTTAAATCTTTTAATTTATCGGAAACTATTACGGCATTGTTCCCTCCCAGTTCCAGTATATGTTTCCCAAGTCTTTTCCCGACAGCTTCCGCTACATGTTTTCCTGTTTTAGTGCTTCCTGTAAAACTTACAAGAGGGACAGTTCTGTCATTGATCAATTCTTCTCCCACTGTAGAACCGCTTCCAATGATAAGACTTAACAGTCCCGGAGGAACATTGTTTTTTCTGAGAACTTCTTCTATTATGTTATGAACTGCTATGGCGCATAGTGGTGTTTCAGAAGATGGTTTCCATATAACGGAATCTCCGCATATGAGAGCCAACATGGCATTCCAGCTCCATACTGCCACAGGGAAATTAAAGGCTGTTATGAGACCGATTGTACCAAGGGGATGCCATTGTTCCTGAATGATATGTTCCCCTCTTTCACTGGGCATATTAAGCCCGTAGAGTTGCCTTGACAGACCTACGGCAAAATCGCACATATCTATCATTTCCTGAACTTCTCCGAGACCTTCCTGCAGGATTTTGCCCATTTCAATACTTACAAGAGCACCCAGCGGTTCTTTATATTCTCTGAGTTTTTCTCCAATCTGTCTTACAAGTTCCCCTCTTTTAGGAGCAGGAACATGTCTCCACGATAAAAATGCTTTACCGGCACTTTCACTTACTCTTTTATAATCATTTATATCTGCCTGCCTTATTGTTCCTATAAGAGAACCGTCTACAGGACTGTAACTCTTAAGATGTCTGTCACTCCCTGCAAACCATGTTCCGTCATAGGCCCCGGCATGTTCTTCTTTTATACCGAGTTTATTGAATATATTTTTTATATCTATCATGTTTTTAATGTCTCCTTTTTTTATAAAGTGTTACGAAAATTAGTGAAAAGTGAAAAGTGAAAAGTGAAAAGTGAAAAGTGAAAAGTAAAAAGTGAAAAGTGAAAAGAATAAGACGCCACGACTCACGACTCACGACTCATGACTCACGACTCACTATTCCATATATGAATATTTAAAATCAACAGGTGGTACAAAAGTTTCCTTTATCGTCCTGGGGCTTACCCATCTCAGAAGATTGAAATATCCCCCTGATTTATCGTTTGTTCCTGAAGCTCTTGAGCCTCCGAAGGGCTGAAGCCCTACCATGGCTCCCGTAGGTTTGTCATTTATGTAAAAATTGCCTGCCGCATATCGTAATATCTTACAGGCCTGGACCATTGCATATCTGTCTGTCGAGAATATTGCCCCCGTGAGGCCATAGGGAGATGTTTCATCACATATATGAAGTGTTTTTTCATAATCTTTATCATTATATACATATACGGTCATAACAGGGCCGAATATCTCTTCTTCCATTGTTATAAAATGAGGGTCTGTTGTGTGAAT
>CALARM010001230.1 GCA_937888925.1 uncultured Synergistia bacterium
AACGGAGGTATTAAATTATGCTTACAGACGACATATTCTTCATGGGAAGAAAAATTACGGAAGGCACAGTTATACCGGCAGGCATAGCAAACATCACTCTCCCCCTTAAATATACGGAAGTAAGAGCAAACATCATAGGACTTTTAGCAGATGTAAAGGTCATACAGAAATTCCAGAATACAATGGATAAAAATATAGAAGCAATCTATGTTTTCCCTTTACCACATGAAAGTGCTGTAAATGATCTTGAAATAAAAATAGATAAAAGAATAATAAAAGCAGAGGTAAAAGAGAGGGAAGAAGCAAGAAAAACCTATGAAGAAGCAAGGGATGAAGGAAAAAAAGCAGGACTTCTGGAACAGGAAAGACCTAATATCTTCACCATGAGTGTGGCAAATATTGAGGCGGGACAGGAAATATATGTAACACTCACCTATCATGAAACACTTAAATATGAAGACGGAGAATATGAGTTTGTATTTCCTATGACAATAACACCACGATACACAGGAGACGGTGAAAAAGTTTCTGATGCAGACAAAATCTCTCCTCCCGTAGCCGAAACATCTCAGAGAGAAGTGAATATATTCGTAAATCTGGATACAGGATTTCCCGCAGGAGAGGTAAAATCTCCGAGTCATTTACTTTATATCGAAGAAAAAGGCGAAAATATCCGAAATATTCAACTGGCAAAAGAAGGAGAATTACCCAATAAAGATTTCATATTAACTTACAGTTCAAAAGGAGAAAATCTAGAAAATTCACTCTCTTTTTACAGAAAAGAAGGAAAACCCGGCACCTTTATGCTCCATATGACTCCGAAAATCGATTACGGCCCCGAGGAAATGTTAAAAAGAGAAATGATCTTCGTCCTTGACAGATCGGGGTCTATGAGTTACGGTTCCGGTTTTATCGGACCTATGGAGCAGGCAAAGGCGGCTCTGAAATCATGCCTTCGCACCCTCCGTACAGGTGATGCTTTTAATATTGTTACCTTTGATACATTTATAGAAAACCTGTCTGCTGCTTCCATGGAATTTAACGATGAAAATCTCAAAAAAGCCGAATCCTTTATTGATGCTACCTATGCAAGAGGAGGCACTGATATATATAAAGCGATGGAATGTGCATTGAAAATGCCTGTAAATAAAATTTATCTCAGACAGATAGTATTCCTTACAGACGGAGCGGTAGGAAATGAAGAAGAAATTTTAAAGGAACTGCAGAAAATACTCGGTAAATCAAGGGTTTTTACCTTCGGTATAGGCCCTTCGGTAAACAGGTATTTACTGGATAAAATGGCTCAGATGGGAAAAGGGACAGCCCATTATCTTATGCTTGATGAAGATATAGAAGAAGCCATTCAAAAATTTTCAAATCAGGCAGCTTTCCCCATACTCTGCGATATAAATCTGGAGTGGAAAGGCGGAAAAGTGGCAGATGTCTATCCTTCCATTATACCTGATTTATATTTCGGACAGGTTCTTTATATAGCGGGCCGTTTTTATTCAGATGGAAATGTTACGGCAATATTAAAAAGCAGAACTGGAGAAGGAGATTTTATTCAGGAGTTTCCTGTGGAACTGCCGGAAAAAGACGAAGAATATCCTGTAATAGAAACAATATGGGCAAGAAAAAGAATAGATTCTTTACTGGACAGGCAGAGAGAATATCCTCAGGAGAAAGCTTCTATAAGGGATGAAATCATAGGAATTGCAATGAAATACAATCTTATGAGCCCCTTTACATCACTTGTGGCAGTTGAGAAGATTGAAGGAGAAGAGGGCGAGAAAGAAAAGAAAGAACTGATTACCATTAACGTGCCTTCCATATTGCCGGAAGGGCTTAATCATGATGTGTTTTCTTCCCCTCCCGTAGGAAGCGGTTTCTCCGGAGGAGTCATGTTCAGTTCTATGGCATGTATGCCACCTTTACCGGCTCCTCAGAATGCAGATGATGATACATGTTCTATGGCACCTGTTGCCCCTGCAATTTCTATGAGGACACGATCTGCTCCCGGTATGGGAGGAGGTCTTATAAAGGTGGATTTACTGCCGACTGAAAGAAAAAGTTTCTCTCTCTTAAGTGGAGTCAGTAATCTTGTAGGAGATGTTATAGACGGTGTAAAAGCAATGGTGTCACCTAAAAAACAGGAACTTTCAGAACAGTTAAAAATGGATTCAACACTTGAAGTTTTAAGAGAAGAAGCTGTAGAAAGAATACCCCGTCCTTTATCAAAGTCCGGCGATGATGTCAATGGAATAGAAAAGCCAGAGGATAAAAAGGGTAAAGTCAGTCCACAGTTACTATCTACACCTCAGTTATTGAAAGAGCGTGACTCTGGATTTAAGGGTAAAGTCAGTCCACAGTTATTATGTACACCTGAAGAGACTGAAGCCATTTTTAAATGGCTCATAAGAAATCAGACTGCCGACGGTTATTTCAGCAACCACGATGAAGCAGAGAAGAAAATTATAGCTACATCGCTTGCAGTTCTTGCTTTTATCGGACAGGGGCATACTGACAGGACAGGAAAATATAAGCCGCAACTGGGAAAAGCTATCACAAATATAGTCAATAACCTGGATAAATTTTCATCTGTTCCGTTTTCTCTGTCTGCATGGGTTATATTTGAATTATATAATCTCTCACAGAAAAAGAAAGAAAAAGATTATGCAGACAGGGCGATTCAAAAGATTAAAGACTCATGGGACAATTTTACAGGCACGTCCGAGAAATTCTTTACTGCCACAGGGGCAAGAACTGCTATGAGAGCAGGACTGATTAAAGAAGGAGAACTTCCTGAAATCAACGAAAGAATCTCTTCCACATTCTCAGGAGCAAAAGAAATTTCCTCTATAATGACACTGGATGATTTTTTAACATCTGTTATAAGTTTAATGTCGGGAAAAGAAGAAATTTATAAATCATTCCTGAATTTTTTGGGACGATGTTATACAGGTACAGGGCCGGAGAAAGGCAGCTTTCATACTTCCTGGGAACGCCTTCTCGGAAGTACGGGAACTGCGATTTTTGTAATATCCTGGAAGGACAGTAAATTGCTCGGTAAGTGAGATTCGTGAGTTGTAGGGGCGACCCCCCTGTGGTCGCCCTGTTTCGGTGAAAACATGGGGCATGCATCACGCATTACGCGTCACGCAT
>CALARM010001231.1 GCA_937888925.1 uncultured Synergistia bacterium
CGAGATATCCACTCGTGACTGGAGTTCAGACGTGTGCTCTTCCGATCTGAGAAAACGGCAGCATTATATCCTGAAAAAACTGCCGTAATTTATAAAGGTGAAAAACTTTCATACATGGAACTGAATGAAAGAGCGAATAAACTGGCTAATTACCTGAGAAGAGAAGGAGTAAAACGTGACAGCAGAATAGCCATACTTCTGGATCGTTCGTGCCATATGATTGTAAGTGTTCTTGCAGCAGTGAAAGCAGGGGGATGTTATGTCCCCATAGACCCCGAATACCCTGTTGAGAGGATAAAATATATAATTTCTGACAGCGGTGCTCTGATGTTACTTACAGAACTTCACCTGGCAGAAAAGATAAAACCTTCCGTAAAAGTACTGAATGTAACAGATTCTTCACTTTATACAGGAGACGGCAAAAACCTGCCTGCCCTTAACACATCAAAAGATCTTGCCTATATAATCTATACATCGGGTTCTACGGGCCAGCCTAAAGGTGTGATGATAGAACATCACTCTCTTGTAAATATGTGTATCTGGTACAAACATACCAGGGAGTTAAGCGAGAAAGACAGTATGACAAAATATGCGTCTTTCGGTTTTGATGCTTCCGTATGGGAAATATTCCCGTGCCTCATATCAGGTGCTTCACTCCATATAATAGGTGAAGACATAAGGCTTTCTCCTTCAGAGTTAAACACCTATTATGAAGAGAATAATGTAACGGTAAGTTTTCTCCCCACCCAGTTTGCAGAACAGTTTGTAGAAATGTTTGAAAATACCAAACTCAGATGGCTTGATACAGGCGGAGACAAACTGCGTTCTTTTAAGAAAAAGAATTATGCAGTGGTAAATAATTACGGTCCTACAGAATATACAGTATGTACAACAAATTTTGTAATAGATAAGTATTATGAAAATATCCCCATAGGAAAACCTGTGTATAATACAACAGTTTATATTCTGGATAAACACAACAGGATGACTCCTCTCTCTGTGCCGGGAGAACTGTGTATATCGGGAGCTGGTATGGCAAGGGGCTATTTAAATAGAGATGAATTGACAGCCGAAAAATTTGTAGAAAATCCCTTTGTGCCGGGAGAAAGGATGTATCGGACAGGAGACCTTGCGCGGTGGCTTTCTGACGGTAATATAGAATTCCTTGGAAGAATTGATCAACAGGTAAAGATAAGGGGTTTTCGTATTGAATTAGGTGAAATAGAAGAAGCTCTTAAGAAGATAGATTCTGTAAAAGATGCAGTAGTAATAGACAGGAGTGATAAACAGGGAAATAAATATCTCTGTGGTTATTACATAAGTGACATAAAACTGAAATCCTCTGAATTACAGAAAGAACTTTCACAGTTCCTGCCCGATTATATGATTCCGTCGTGTTTCTTAAAAATAGATAAAATTCCTGTTACGGCCCATGGAAAGTTGGATAGGAAAGCTCTTCCTGAACCGGATGAAGATGACCTTGCTTCCCATGAGACCTATGTGGCACCCAGGAATGAGAGGGAAGAAATACTTGCGAGAATATGGAAAAAAGTTCTTAAATGCGAGAGAGTCGGTATATATGATAATTTCTTCCATCTCGGCGGAGATTCCATTATGAGTATTCAGGTAGTTGCCAGGGCAAACAGTGAGGGAATAAATATTACTGCATCACAGCTGCTACATCATCCCACCATTGCAGCCATAGCAGAGGAATCTGAAAAGAAACCATCTCTCAGGGCAGAGCAAAAACTGCTTGCAGGGGAAGTGCTGTTAATACCTGTTCAGGAATGGTTTTTTGAACAGAATTTTCTCGACTTCAATCACTTCAACCAGTCTTTTCTCTTTACACTGAAAGAGCCTGGAGACAGAGAAATCATAGAGAAAACTTTTAATCTTCTTGTGAACCACCATGACGGGTTGAGGTTGAGATTCAGACAGATAGAGGATACACAATCAGAAGGCAAATGGATTCAGTATTATGAAAAACCTGAGAAAACATCTGTCTCTGTCGAAATTATAGATCTTTCTTCTGTGACAGAAGAACTTTCTGTTTTTATTACGGAGAAATGTAATTTACTTCAATCATCTCTTAATATTACAGATGGTCCTGTCACAGGAGCGGCTCTATTTAAAGGCCATAAAGACGGCTGTGACAGACTCTTTATAGTAATACACCACCTCTGTATAGATATGGTTTCGTGGAGAATAATCATAGAAGATTTTCATAATATTTACAAAAAACTTTCTGACAGTCTTACTCCATCACTTCCTGCAAAAACTTCTTCTTACAGAGACTGGGCAAAAACTTTGAAAGGTTATGTTTCAGAAGCTGAAAAATACAGTGATTACTGGCTGCAAGTCCTCAGATATAGTTCATCTTTCCCTGTGGAATATAAAGAGTCAAAATGCTCTGATATAAGAAACTATAAAGTTTCTCTGTCAGATAAAGACACGGAACTTTTATTAAATGCTGTTCCTTCCGTATATAACACACAGATTAATGACATATTACTTTCAGCTCTTCTTCTTGCATGGAATCATACGTTTAATGTGTCTGATTTATTGATAAATCTGGAAGGACATGGCAGAGAAGAAACTGCTGGAGAAGTTAATCTATCCCGTACAGTAGGCTGGTTTACCGACATATTTCCTGTTCATCTGAAGAGTCCTTCGATGACAGATTATGGAACTGTTATAAAATCGGTGAAGGAGACCATGAGAGCCATACCTGATAATGGTATTTCCTACGGAGTTCTCAGATATTTCTCTGAGCTGAAGGATGAATTGAAACAGCTTGAGTCCAGGAATGTGGCCTTTAATTATCTCGGACAGATGGACGGGAGTATAATGGAAGGGGAATTACTCTGTGGTTCAGAAGAGTCCGGAGGTCATGATGTATCTCCTCTGAACAGTATAATAAACCTTCTGGACATCAATGGTTTTGTCACAGGCGGCTCTTTATCTATGATTTTTGGATACACCGGTGTTATCTGGAGAGAAGAAAAAGTTAAAGAACTGGCCCATTATTTCATTGAAAGTCTGAAAGAGATAATCAATCACTGTATTGAACCGGGGAGAAAACATTTTACTCCCTCTGATTTCCCTCTTGCCTCTGTATCCCAGTCTTTCCTTGACGGTATAAGTGACCCTTCTTCTGTTGAATCAATCTACGGACTTTCACCCCTTCAGGAAGGTCTCCTCTTTCACGCTCTCTCTGATCCTTCTTCAGATCAGTACTGCACTCAGATCTGCTGGACCTATGAAGGGGATCTCAACATAAGTGCCCTTAAAGATGTATGGAATGATATATTTTCTACTCATGCCATATTCCGCACAGGTTTTGTCTGGGAGGAAGGGGAAAGTCCTTTCCAGATAGTTTATAGAGGAGTCTCTCTTCCATGGCATGAAATGGATCTATCTGAAATGGAGAGAGAAAAACAGGAAGAAGAAATAGAAAATGTAAGGAAAAAGATAAGGCTTGAAG
>CALARM010001232.1 GCA_937888925.1 uncultured Synergistia bacterium
AAAAGAATAAAGAAATTAATTATCTGAACCAGTAAGGTTAAATCAGGAGCATTACCACTCTCCATAATTCCAACTCCTAACCTGTTTTTATAATATTACTTTCCAAGCATTTTCATAACAGGCTCTATAAAAGAAACAAGCTTCATAGAAATAAAAAGAGCATAAAGAGCAAGGGATTCAATAAAAGCCAGACCTATAATCATTGTAAGCTGTATTTTGGACTGAGCTTCAGGATTACGTCCTATTGCCTCCAGACCTGCTGCAATAGCTCTTGCCTGTCCGAGAGCAGCAAACATTGCACTCAATGCAATGGCAAGACCTCCAGATATAAGAGCTGCTGCTATAATTGTAGATAATCCCTGTTCCATAAGAATTCCTCCTTAAAATTTTCTGACATGACGTTACAGTCATAACCAGTAATGAGAACCTGTCCTCGCGTCACGCGTTACGATTCCCCATATAAATATTTACCGGCAGATGAAAACTACCATCACCGGTATAAGCTAAAAAATTCACCTCCTCAGTGATGTTCACCTGCCATAGCTGCAATATAAGAAAAAGTTAATATAGAAAATATCAAAGCCTGGATTGCTCCGGTTAATAATCCTATTCCCATAACTATTAAAGGCAAAGGACTCACAATAACAAGAGACATTATAGAACCTTTTGTTGCCAGAAGTTCTGTCACAACAGCTATCAAAGCTGCCAGTATGGAATGTTCTCCCATAATATTACAGAACAATCTGACTGTAAGGGAAAAAACTCTTATAAAGTGTTCCAGTATATTCAGAAATAAAAAGAGTGCAGTAAGAGCAGGAGCAAGAATTACGAGAAGAACAATATTTCCTGCACTCAAAGGGTTAACGAGTGTTTTTACAACCTCCGGAACAGGGCCGAGATAATGAAATAAATATTTCTTTAACCCTAAAGCCCTGATACCGCAGTAATTATAGTAAACTACCGCTGATACTGCCAGAGCAAGAGGGGTATTCAGATTACCTGTAGGAGGCTGAAATATAAGACCTGATTTTTCCTCAAACATACAGTTAACACCGAAGAGAGTAAATTCTTTTTCTATAGAAGGTATACCGAACATCCAGAATAATTTAAGTATGCCTCCCGGTATGACTCCAAGCCAGTTGGAAAAAAGAACAAAAAGAAATATCGTTCCCACGAGAGGAACATATTCTTTTCCCTTTGGACCTATCATATCAGTGGCAAGATTATTCAAAAATTCCACTATAATTTCGAAAATATTCTGTATTTTTGATTTTGGAAATTTTTCAAGTTTACTTGAAATAAAAAAAGCACATGATACGAGAAATATCATGATAAGAAAAGTCATAGCTTCAACCGATACATCTATCTGGGAATGACCCACTCTTAAAATGATATTGCTGACTTCATGTTCCAAAATTATTTCCTCCTGAAAGTTTTAGATTTTATTAAAAAATCATCTCACACTTTCACTATATTTCTGTTTACAATAAAGCTTTCCCATAGAAATAAAAAGACTATAAAATTTATACTGACAAGAAAAGATATGGCATTCAATTCAGTAAATTTCACTATCATCCACATAAATCCTCCCAGCAAAATTAATTTTGCCGGAATAAGTCCTATATAAAAGCCCCGCCATATCTTACTTTTATGTTCAAGAATATTTTTCGAAAATATATAGAGAAAATAGAAATTCAATATACTCATAAAAATTCCTGCAGAAATTCCCCATAATATAAAGTTATCTTTTAACATAAGAGAGAGTAATAAAAAAAATAGTGCAGCTATAATGGCTTTAAAAAAAATTTTTCTTAAAAGATTATCACTCATTACTTTATTCCTTATTATCGTGACGCGTGACTCGTGACGCGTGACGCGAAGACAAAGGTGTTATTTTTTCCTGCATACATATAATCCTGTAACCGGTTATAATCCCCAGAAAAGTAAAAAATATAATAAATACAGGATAACTGTTGAATTTTTCATCTATATACATACCGGTTAATATTCCAAGGAGTAGAGATACGAACAATTTTGACCTGGTACGAAAAAATAATTTTATATGAGTCATTACCTTTAAAGTGTCTATTCAAAATCCGCGGGAGGACTCGAAATAAAACCGAAATAATATCTTATTGCATCAACTATTCTTCCGGCTGCCCGGCCGTCACCGTAGGGATTTATAGCCCTGCTCATTCTGTTATATTCGTTATTATCATCAAGCAGTCTGGCAGCTTCCTTATAAATATTATCTCTTTCCGTACCGACCAGTTTTGCTGTTCCTCTCTGAACACCTTCAGGGCGCTCCGTAGTTCTCCTTAAAACAAGAACAGGTTTCCCCAGAGAAGGAGCTTCTTCCTGAATACCTCCGGAATCTGTCAGTATAATAAAACTTTTCTTCTGTAAATTAATCAGTGCAGGATAATCCATCGGTTCTATAAGATGGATTCTGTCATGTCCTTCAAGTAAAGGATAAACTGTTTCTCTTACAACAGGATTTCTGTGTACAGGAAACACTATTTCCGTATCGTTGTAATCATTTATAATCTGAAGGAGAGCTTTACAGATATTCTCCACAGGTTCTCCCCAGTTTTCTCTTCTATGAGTTTCTACAAAGATTATTCTATTTTTACTATGTGATATATGAGAAGGAAGATAATTTTTTTCGTCCGTCACTTTTAAAATGGAAAAAAGGGCATCTATAACGGTATTACCTGTAATAAATATACCGGAATTTATACCGCAATTTAACAGATTATTTTTTGCCTGAATGGTAGGGGCAAAATGGAGGTTACATATTACACTTGCAAGTCTCCTGTTAATCTCTTCCGGGAAAGGGTTGTATATATCATCTGTTCTGAGACCTGCTTCTACATGACCTACTTTTATCTGCTGATAAAAAGCTGCAAGACTGGCAGAAAAAACTGTCGTAGTATCGCCCTGAACAAGAATCATATCAGGTTTTTCCTGTTTTAATACGTCTTCCACCCCTGTAAGGGCACGGCATGTTATTTCCGAAAGGCTCTGCCTCTCCTGCATTATATCCAGATCATAATCAGGCTTTATAGAAAAAAAATTCAAACACTGATCCAGCATTTCCCTGTGCTGTGCCGTAACCAGAATTTTAGATATAATCTCGTCAGGGAAATTATTTAAAGCTGAAACGACAGGAGCCATTTTAACTGCTTCAGGTCTTGTTCCGAATATAGTTATAATTTTTATTTTTTTCATAATGTTAACGGGCTACGTAATTTAATGCCAGAGCGGCAACACCCATAAATCCGCTGATAAGATAAATAAATAGCACTGCCTGCCTGTGGTTTAAACCAAGGTTCAGTAACTGATGATGAAAATGTTCTTTATCAGGCTGGAAAATGGGCCTTCCTTTCAAAAATCTTCTCACAATTGCAGAGGTAGTATCGAAAATAGGTAAAGCAAATACAAGAATGGGAACACCGAAGGCAAGAGTAGCTGTGCTTTTAAGAGCGCCTACGATAGAAAGAGCGGCAAGCATATAGCCTAAAAACAAAGAGCCCGTATCACCCATAAAGATCTTTGCAGGATTGAAATTATATCTTAAAAATCCGCAGCAGCTACCCATTAAAGCAAGAAGCAAAATAGCCACAAGGATCTGCCCCTTCTGTATGGCAATCATAAATAAAACAAAACAGGAGATTCCCGTTACACCTGCCAGGAGCCCATCGAGACCATCTATGAGATTAAGAGCATTTGTAAGCCCTACGACCCACAGTACTGTAAGGGCCACACTCATCCAGGAAGGGAGAAAGAACATGCCGTTAAAAGGATTGCTTAAAAATTCCACTTTAATTCCGAATAAAACTAAAATAAATGCCGCAATAATCTGTCCTGCCAGTTTCACCTTTGCAGGAAGAGCATATTTATCATCAAAAACTCCCAGGATGAGTATAAAAGTACCTCCTATAAAAAGTCCGAGTAACTGTGTCCAGAGCCTCGTCATAAGAATATTTCTGTCAATGATACCGAAATAAAACACCACTACAAGGGTAAGAATAAAACCTCCGTAAACGGCAAGACCCCCTGCCTGCGGCATAGGAACTTTATGAACTTTTCTCGGACTCGGAGCAGCTACTATATTGGCCCAGAAGGAAAATTTTCTGACAAGAGGGGTAAGGGCACAGCTTATAAGGAGGGCTACCATAAAGGTAACCCCGTAACTTGCACTCAGCATAAATAATAAGCCTCCTTATAATATAACACAACGAATTTTCAGAGCATCTTCAATGTCTCCCCTTTTCTCCCAACGAAATTATTTATTCATACTATTATATCATTCTACAGGAAAATATTCAATTCCTTTTATTGTAATGATTTTCACAAAAAATGATTTATAAAAGTTTTAACATTTTATCACCACTGAAAAAATTTGTCAAACAGGACAGGGATTTTCGGGATTTTATGGATTGACAGGATTTTTTCATCGGGCAAATTTCTATACTCTAATATTAATTATAAAAGACACTTCTCTTTTGTAATTCTCTTAAATTTAAATCCATACTGTTCTATTAATTTATTTGTATTCTTAAAATATTCAATCCTTTCTTCATCAGTCATTTCAGATAGTTCTTCATTTACTTTTTCACGCCATTTCAACACATCAATCATTGCCTTTGATTCTTTATTCTCCATAGTATAACACCTCCATTGGAGTGAATATATCTATTTGCCTGTATCCTGATTTTAAATTAACACTGTTAATCTTCTTTATTCTGTTGAGATTAGCCAGATGCTTAAGATTCCAGCTAATAAGACAGTCAATACCATATACAGTGGCAATAGCAGTATGAGTAGCATCTGCAATAGCCCTGGAAGGCAAAGCACATTCACCGAGATAAATATTTGCCAGCTCATTTATTTCTTCAGTAATATCCAGAACAGTAACATCAAACCTGTTGATTAAATTAAACAGATTATTTTTAACATTTTCTTCAGCTTTTAAAATTTCTCGTATAACTGTGTCGGATATATAAACTTCGCATAATCCTCTACTAACAACATTATTAAAAAATTGGATAGTATATTCTTTTTTCTCAGGAGAATCATCAGCAAAATAAAAATTCCATACTGATGTTTCAATATACAATTGTAATTTTTTCATAATAAAAAATCCTCTAGTAAATTTAAATATTTTTCTATGATAAAACCAGAAAATTTATTAATCCATAGTATAATTATAACAAATATTTCTCTTTATAGATATAAAAATAAAGAATCTCCTTATAAAATTTTATAAAAAGAAGGGTTCTATAAAGACTTTGTAGAATGAATTTCTGTCATAATAATCATTAATAAAAAGGAAGGCCCGCCTCCTGGGTTGCAAAGTTGTCCACAGCGCACCCGGAGCGGCCTTCTGTCCAAAAACTTTAAATATTTAACAGAAATAAATTATATCATATAAGAGAACGCTAATCTATATGATTTTTCAAGATTACTTTAACATGTTGGATATCTATACTTTTGCACTTTTTCTATACTTTTGCACTTTTTAAAAAAAACCTTATTCTACCTTGCAGGGCATCCGCGAGGGATGCCCTTACGGGACAACAGTTTTTCAAAATTCTGCAGAAGTATAGAAAAAGGAAGAAAAACTTTATATTGGAACAGCTTATCCTGCAAGAATCTCTGGTTCACAACTGACAATAGAAAAAATTAAGAAAAATCCAATAACTGGATACATGAAAAATATAAATCTCATGAGCTTAATCTACGGAGATGCTACTAAAAACGGAAGCTTTGACAGGTATTTTTCAATGCATACAGGTCTGGCACAGGAAGATCAATGTTTACAAATAGGATTAGTTGATTTTGATAACGATGGAATACCTGAGATTATAGTTGCTGTTGGTTCTATTACAGATTCATATGCTTATATATTAAAATACACAGGAGAGGGAGAATATTTTTATAAAATTATAGGAAGAATACGGGGGCAATCCATATTTCTCGTTTCACCCACAAAAGCATTTTTAGCTCCTTATGGTTCACGAGGTTTCTGCAGTGTTTATGTATACAAGAATGGAAAATTTATACAAATAGAAGATTGTAATTTAAAATTTTAACTTTTGAAACTTTCGCCAATCTGATAATTATTCAATATTTTTATTTTATCACAATTTTATCTTTTTTCCTACAATCCTGAAGAGTGATTTCTTTTCCAGCCTCCTCTATATTGTTCTTTTACTTCCAGGCCATCTAAAAAATGATTAAAAAGTAAAAGTTGTATCATAAATAATTGTACTAAAATCATTCAGATGACTTCCTGTCGAACTTTTACTTCGACTCCACAGAAAACAAGGATTATCTTAACAAGTTTCGTCTCACCTGTGAATTGCTTTAAATTAAAGTCTTTCCCATATCTCTCCAGTTCTTCCTCTGCTTCAAGGATTTTAGACTTCAATTTACTTTCACTGTATTCCGTTACAGGTATATATTTTATCTCCAGAATATAGGAATAAGGTAAATCAGGGAAATTTATCAGATTCGGAAGGAGTAATATATCACAGTAACCTTTATTTAATTCACTCTCACTCTCTGTGATATAATAATTGGATATATTCAGATAGGCCCGGAGAAAGGTCTGAACTGATTTCTCTCCCTGAATATAGTCCCTTAATGAAGTCTGTTTATTCATTTCATCGGAAAGATATATGAAGAGTTCTTCCCACTTACCTTCATAGGCCATATTATCAAATAATTCACCCAGTTTATATAAATCTATCTTAAATACCTTTGTATCATAATAGGCATCTCTTATATATTCATAATATAATTGCCTTATTACTTCATTCGGTATGGCAAGTAAATTTTTACCGCGATAAATACTTTTTATTGTCAAAAGACCGAAATAATATAAAATGGATATAAAATTCTCAGGATTTATTATCCTGTCTACAGGAAAACTTCTCGTTATATTTGAACTTATTTCTCCTTCTTCAAGGATTATTTTCAATTTCTCAAAATTGCCGTTTACCCTGTAACGGCCTTCCATATCTGTTATTATAAGATATTTAAGTTTTTTGTAATCTGTTCTTATATTCTGATCTAACATATCCTTAGGAATTTTATTGCACGTAATATATTCGCTGATAAAATAAAGAGCCATATCGGAATTATATAATTTTTCTTCTCTGTCTTCAGAAAAGAGATAATTATTATACCACGGTCTCATTATTTCTATTAATTTCTCAGGTGACTCTTTTATTAATCCCTCTCCTTTACAATAAGTAAGCAAACTCATAAGCTCTTCTTCTGTAAAACCTATCATTTCATTAAAAGAAGGAGCATTTGTCAGATTATATCCTATATTAAAACCGCTCGTCACATCATCCATTGTTACAGGTGATACACCTGTTATGAATAGTTTTGACACAGGAGCGTCTGAACCGGTTGTTCCCCATTTTATTACATTGAAAAAATGCCTGTAAAATCCTTCCCCATGAGTTATTGCTCTGTATCGTTCTTTTCCCTGTGAGGAGATTATTGTATTGGTAAAATTATCATATTCATCTATCAATAGATATATCTTGCCTTTATTCTCAACAAAACTTATAAGATATTTCAAAATTTCAGAAGCCTGCCTGGTTTCTTTTACAGTTCTATACATTTCACCATCTGTATCTTCTATAAGATCTTTATATCTCTGAATAAATTTTAAACACTCCATCCTTATTGTATTATTAAAAGACTCTTCCACTTCATCAAGGTCTGACCTTACTGCTGAAAAATTAAATTTTAATATTAAATATTTATTTCTTTCATCTGTAGGATTATCATAAATATAAGTCCCGGAAAATATCTCTTCAAAATCATCTTTTCTTTTTATGTCATAATAACATTCCATCAAAGACAGAAGGAGGGATTTGCCGAAACGTCTGGGACGGATGAAAAACAGATAGGGAGGACTGTCTTCTATATTTTCTATAAATCGTGTCTTATCCACATAATAATAATTCTGTCTCCTTATACGGTCAAAATCAGATATTCCATATGGTATTTTCTTTCTCCTCATAAAACCTCACCTCTTTAATATATCAAATATTTAGATGACCTCCATTGTTAATTATAACAAATAAAATAGAGAAAAAGAAGGAAAAAAAAGAGAGAAGAGAGAAGAAAAAGAAGAAGATTGTATTAAAGAATATTTGAAAATGACAGGTGATTTTATATACAAAAGAGGTGATTTTTATGTTCGGTTTTCTGAAAAAGAAAAAAGAAAATAACAAAGCTGAAGGCAATCTGCCACAGGTAACAATTGTAACCGATAAAGGAGACATAGTCCTGGAGCTTTTTAAGAAGGATGCGCCGAATACCGTAAAAAATTTTACGGATTTAATAAAAAAGAAATTCTATGACGGTCTTACCTTCCACAGGGTAATAGATGATTTCATGGTTCAGGGAGGATGTCCTCACAGCACAGGAACAGGAGGCCCCGGATACCAGATTAAATGTGAAATAAATAAAAGAAAACACCTGACAGGAACTCTCTCTATGGCAAATGCAGGGCCAGATACGGGAGGAAGCCAGTTTTTCATAACTCACTCTCCACAGCCCCATCTGGATGGCAAACATACAGTTTTCGGCCATGTAATCTCAGGCATGGATACTGTGATGAAAATAAAAAAGGGAGATAAAATAAAAGAAATAAAATTTTTAAAAGAGTAAGGACATATAAAGATATAAATAACTTATTCTCTTCACTCTTCACCCTTCACCCTTCACTTTTTTTAAAAACCTGGAGGACTTTTTTCAATTTTGTAGTAATTATTTAGTAAAGTAAAAAAACAGGAGAACAGTAACTATGGAAAACAATTATAATATTGTCTTTCTTTTCCTCCTGGCAGGAGCTGCCATGGGACTTACCGGTATGGGGCTGGCCACCCTTATAAGACCTCACAAGCCGAATGATATAAAACTTGACACCTATGAATGTGGCCCTCAAACAATAGGCAAAAGCTGGGTTCAGTATAATTTCAGATTTTATACCTATGTTCTGATCTTTTTGCTATTTGACGTAGAAGTTGTTTATCTCATACCATGGGCACAGGTATTTAAAGATGTCAAAGATAACGGCCTTGTTTATAAAGGTATGGAGTTTTTACCGAAAGAAGTAAGCGGACTGTTTATTTTTACGGAAATGCTCGTATTTCTCCTTATTCTGATTATAGGTCTCATTTACGCATGGAAAAAGGGAGGACTGGCCTGGGAAAAAGAACATAGAGAAGTCAAGAGGATGACAGGGCCGTAAAGCCAGGAACCACGCGTTACGCGTCACGATATATATATGAAGAAGGTGAAAATTTGACGTCACAGGAATTGATAAATAAACTTAAAGAACACTTTTCTCAGGAAATTATAAAAACAGAGGAAAATTTTGATATAACCATTTATATAGAAAGTAGCAATATAGTAAAGGTAATGAAAGAACTTAAGGAAAATCCTGTATTTGATTTCAATTATCTTATGTGCCAGACAGGAGTGGACTATCCTCCGGAAAAATTTGAAATAGTCTATAATCTCTGCTCCCTCGAAAAAAAACATCGTCTATGTGTTAAAGCCTCAGTATCAAGAGAAAACCCTTCAATTCCGTCTCTGTGCGACATATGGAAAACTGCCGAATGGCATGAAAGGGAAATTTTCGATCTATTCGGTGTTAATTTCGAAGGCAATCCCGACATGAGACGTATCCTTTTACCTGAAGATTTTACCGGCCATCCCCTGAGGAAAGATTTTTCCTCATCGGAAATTGTGCCGTCTCCCGATAAAAAAGAATTGACGAAAGCTAAAAAAGGAGATTCTCTATGAGTGATATTTTAAAAACAGAGGAATTTCTTGTAAACATGGGGCCCCAGCACCCTGCCACTCACGGTGTATTGAGACTCCTTCTTACACTGAACGGTGAAATCGTTGTGAGGGCTGTGCCACATATTGGATATTTACACCGTTCTACGGAAAAAATTCTGGAAAACAGAGAATATATTCAGGTTATCCCATTTCTTGACAGGATGGATTATCTTGCCGCCATGTGTAATGAACTTCCCTATGTTCTTGCTATGGAAAAGCTTATGAATATAGAAGTTCCCGAAAGAGCACAGACAATAAGAGTAATAATATTCGAATTAAACAGAATTGTAAGTCATGTTATGTGGTGGGGAAACTTCGGATTGGAACTGGGTGCCTTTACGCCTATGCTCTATGGTTTCAGAGAAAGAGAAGAAGGACTCAACCTGTTTGAATCCATATCAGGCCAGAGGCTTACCTATAATTATATGAGGATAGGCGGAGTGGCAAGAGATTTATCGGAAGATTTTCCTCAGAAAGCAAAGAATTTTTTAAAAATAGTTAAGGAAAAACTCAAAGATTATGATGATCTTATTACAAACAATGTTATATTTCAACAGAGAACAAAAAATATAGGTATCATATCTCCTGAACTTGCCATAAGCTATGGTCTGAGCGGCCCTATGCTGAGAGGGTCTGGCGTAAAATGGGATGTAAGAAAAGGTGATCCTTACTGCGGGTATGAACATTATAATTTTGAAATACCTGTCGGGGAAAAAGGTGATGTACTGGATAGATATATGGTAAGATACAACGAGATAATTCAGAGTTCGAAAATAGTAGAACAGGCTCTGGAAAAACTCAAAGCAGGAGATATTATGGCAAAAATACCTAAAAAAATAGCTCCTCCGAAAGGAGAAATCTATTTCAGAGTAGAAAGTCCGAGAGGAGAATTAGGTGTTTATATTGTAAGTGACGGAGGAACAAAACCTTACAGATTTAAAGTAAGAGCTCCCAGCTTCTGCAATTTGAGTATATCAGAAGAAGTTATGAAAGATTGTTTTATGGCAGATCTTCCTGCCATTATAGGAAGTATAGATTTTATTTTAGGTGATGTAGACAGATAATTTGATCGTGACGCGTAATGCGTAACGGGTAAGAAAAAGTCCGGTTACAAGAATCTTTAAAAAATTTTAGGAGAAGATTATGTTAAAATATCTGGATTATATCTATAATCTTAATCATCTGTGGAAATTTCTCGGAGAACATACAGGATTTCTTCCTTCATGGGTAAAGGTATTTATTGCAGGAGGTTTTTCTATTGTTCTCATAGCAGCTTTTCTTGTTATTATGGTTATGTTTCAGACATGGCTTGAACGTAAAGAAGCAGGCCATATACAGAGCAGACATGGCCCTATGAGAGTGGGCGTCTGGCATGGATGGGCTCAGCCGCTGGCTGATACCATTAAATTATTA
>CALARM010001233.1 GCA_937888925.1 uncultured Synergistia bacterium
TTTTTAGACACTTTATTTATCATTTTACTGGTCAGATTAATTCTTGACGTTACATCTGACTTCCCATACCCACATTCTCTTCAGTTTTCCTTGCGGTCGACCTTCCTTTTAAGGGAAAATATGGGCTTACCACGTTCCATATAAATGACAAAGAATGACTTAGAGCCTGTCTATTCGCCGGCGGACTAACAACCACGTGTTTCCAGGGGGAATAGAAACAACTTACCGTTTGCCTTTTGGCTAAAGCCTGTCAGCATCTTTGGCTTCTTGTATTTGACGACGTTTATCAACAGTTCACATATGTTGCTCATATCATCCAGCCTAGCACTTTATCCGCCTTGATGCTGGCAGGTAAAATTGCATTGTCCACAGAGCTTCGTATAATTTGATTACTCATTTTATACTCCTGTGTAGGCTACTGTTAGTGGTATAACAGGCTATGTCATAAGTGTTAATTAAGCATAGCAATCATTTAGACGACTTCGTGTCGCACTCCCCCAGAATATCCGTATTACGGAATGGATTGATAAGCCGATTAGTGCCGGGAGATTGAGAGACGCGGTGGGGAGGGTGGAATGAAAACCATACCAGATAAATCCTATGTATAGAAGATGCAAAAATAGAAACAGGAGAAAAAAGACTTTTTATCCACAGGAGATACTATCCAGAATGAAATGGCCCTGAAAGAGCTGAATGAACTTCATAGGCAGGAGATGGAGCAGTTACGGCAAGAACATGAGAGAAACTTAAATTAATGAGTGCTTCAGCAGAAAAAGAGAAGATTGAAATAGTTGAAGCATGGAAGAAAAAAACGGAGGAACTTGAAAGACCTTGGTGGAAGTTCTGGAGGTGAAAATATGAAAGGTGAAGAGTTGAAAGAATTACTGTTACACTTGCCCGTTGAATTATATGAAGAAGTAAAAGAAGCCATAGGAGAATATGGTGTTTCCATACATTTTTTGTGTAAACTCCCCTTTAGGCTATTCATAGGATTACTGTGTGCTTGTTTTTCCCCTTCCTACACCCCTCCATACAGAAGGTCACTATGTCTTTCACTCAAACTTCCTGGGGTCTGGCATCCAGAAGAGTACCCATATTATTTCATGTAAAAATTAATATAAATCACATTAAATAAAAATACGGCTATAGCAATTAAAACAGGCACATCTATAACACTGTGAGAAACAGCCCCATCATTACCCTTATTCTTCCAGTAATCATAAATACATGCAATAATAAATACAGCTACAATAGAAAGCATTTGATATAGAGTATAATATAAAGCTTCTACTGTATTTCCAAGTATAAATCGTCCAAGGAAAAAAAATGGGGAAAGTAGAATTGATATAATTAACGGTATTGCTATTACAGCAATTAATATCCTTATAGATAATATAAAATATTTCTTCATTTTACTATATCTCAGTCATCCAGACAATAATCCTTTAAAAAGTCTTTAAAAAAGACGGCAGATATTCTTTCACCGCTTTTTAATCTATTCAATCTTATCCCGGAAATCTTGCATCCAGAAGGTTACTATGTCTTTCACGCAAATTTCCTCGGATCCGGCATCCAGTAGATCGCCTTTCCCACAATACTCATGTTTTCTATGCCACTTTAGTTCTGAGTTTTACAGGAGGCAATTCTTCTCCGTCTTCTATTGCTACCTGCAACCATAATTCTATAGCTGTATTAACTTCCTGTAGAGCTTTTTCTCTGGTTTCTCCAAATGCAGAACAGCCGGGAAAGTCTGGAGCTATTGCAATATATGCATTATCTTCTTCACTGTAAAAAATTTCAATTGTATATTTACTTGTATCCATCAAACATTCTTCCTACACCCCTCCATCCAGAAGGTTACTATATGTTTCATACAAACTTCCTGGGGTCTGGCATCCAATATATAGCCTTGCCTATAATCCTCCATCCAGAAGGAATTACCCTGTAAAATTGTCTTTAACAGGTACTTTTTGTTTTTGCAACTTACTTGTTTCCCTGTAATCCTTATAACTTAGAAAGGTGAGAAAATAACAAAACGACGCCATTAAAAATGTAAATAGAGTAGACCAGATTGGAACGTCACAAACTTTTCCGTTCTCAAAGTGAAAGCGTAAAGCTGGTGTGTAGGTATATGTTTTCCCATCTGGCCTCACGCGAGTAGCATATTCTTCTATCTTTTCTATTTTTATATTATCTATAGTAAATGGATTATTAAAAACAACAGGAGCAATAAAAATAAAAAAAATCAGAAAAGACAATGTTCCAGCAACAAAAAAAGCAATTAGTGTAAGAAAATTTTTATTTGCAGGTGTATCTATAGTTTTGTTTTCAGTTTTATCTTCATTCATAAAAATACTCTTCCATTACCCCTCCATCCAGAATGTAACAATTCCAATGACTTCCTGTACTTATTTAATATCTTTGTTTTTTACATTTTAATCTGGCCTTTTCTTATAGCTTCTAAAATTGTCTCTTTGGCTTTCTTTGCCAAATTATGGTTGGGTTCTATTCCCATGGCCCTATCTATATAATAAATAGCCTCCTTATATTTTCGTTGGTTCATAAGACAGGCTCCTTTATTATAAAGAGTATTGAATGTTTTATCTATCTGAGTTCCTATAGAGTCTTTCTTTTTTGGCATATATCAACGTATTTCTATGTATTTTTATTTCAGAATAGTAATTATGAATACTACTTTCTTGATTATATCAATTTCCACATCTTTAGTAAAGTTTTTTACTTTTACATTTCAGCCGGAAGTCTTTCCCTTTAATTCAGTTTCATCGACAACCTGTCTGCAGTGCAGCCGGCGAAAGAACGGCGGGAAGAGTCCTGTAAACACAGTTTAAGGAAAAATGTCTGTAATGACCTGTATTAATACTGCATCGGGAAGCAGGGTATCACGATGATTTTTATATGCTTCTTCCCATATACATAAATAAAGCTTTTTGTTATAATATACACAGATAAGAGAGCAGGGGAGACAGAATACAGAAAAGTTCTGTCTCCTGCAATATCTGGAAAGAAGTTGAAATTATATGTTTTTCATTATCTGGGGCAGTAAGTGGAAATATGAAAGAAAACAGGGAGGTATGATGGTAAATAAAACCTGTCCTGCATGCCTGAGAGAGGGAGTTTTCTTTGAGGTAATACCGAAAAAATATTTTACATTATATTGGATTCCGTTATTTTCTACGGAACAAAAAAGATCTGTTCTTGAGTGTCCTGAATGTCATGAAAAATTTTATATTTAGAAAGGAACTGGTTTTATGGAGGAAACTTATAAGATTACCCTCTCTGACGATAGAATAATTGAAGTGAAAAAAAATACTACCCTTCTGGATATAGCAAAACAATCTTTCCCCTGTCCTGAAAGACAATTTCTTGGAGCTCTCGTAGATAACAGTATAAGAGATCTCTGGGAAATGCCCGATAAAGATTGTAATGTCAGCTTTGTAGATATTACTCATCCCGATGGCTCAAAGATTTATGTGAGAGGTTTATCTATGATTCTGGCAAAAGCCAATCATGAACTGTTTCCTGATAGACACCTTAAGATTGTTCACTCTCTTTCCAAGGGACTTCATTGTAGATGGGATATTTCCATACCAATGAAAAGCTCTGATCTCTCTGCCCTTACGGCAAAGATGAATGAAATCATTAAAAAAGATATTCCTTTTACCGGGAAAGTTATAAAGAAAGAAGAAGCTTCGGAAATTTTTGAAAAAATGAATAAAACGGATAAGGTAGCCCTTATAAAATTCCGTAAAAAAGATTATATAAGACTTTATTTCTGTGATGATTATCCCGATTATTTCTTCGGACGTCTTCCTCCCTGCACGGGGGTAGTGGATAAATTTGAATTGATCCTCTGTCCTCCGGGGTTAATCCTTCGTTATCCAAATCATTACAGCCCGGACAGAATACCGGTTTTCGAACCACAGTTTCAGCATGCCAGTATTTATAAAGAATACAGACGATGGGGTGAAATCCTGGAAGTCTTTGATGTGTCGTCTCTCAATTCCATAATTATGAAGGGAGAAATCAATGATCTTATCCTTATAGCGGAAGCACTTCATGAAAAAAAGATTGCAGCCATTGCGGATCAGATAAAAAATAACAGGGACAGGATAAAGGTAATTCTTATAGCAGGCCCTTCTTCTTCAGGTAAAACTACCTTTGCCCAGAGATTGATGGTTCAACTCAAAGTTAACGGTCTTAAACCTGTTGCTATTTCTCTTGATGATTATTATCTTGATAATGACAAAACACCGAAAGATGAACAGGGAAAGCCTGATCTTGACCATATAAATGCCATAGATCTACACCTTTTTAATGATCATCTTGAAAGACTCCTTGCGGGAGAAAAGGTATTGAGGCCAAGATTTGATTTTAAAAAAGGACAGCGCAGTGCCGATACCAAAGAATTAAAAGTGCCTCCAAACAGTATCCTTATAGTAGAGGGAATTCATGGATTAAATCCACTTATGAGCGAATCCATTCATCCTGATAATAAATATAAAATATATGTAAGTCCTCTCACACAGCTCAACCTGGATAATCATAACAGAATTCCCACAACAGATAACAGAATAATAAGAAGGATTGTAAGAGACAGTCAGTTCAGAAATTATAGTGCTTTTCAGACAATACACAACTGGCCTATGGTAAGGAGGGGAGAAGAGCGTTTTATCTTTCCTTTTCAGGAAGAAGCCCATATTATGTTTAATTCTGTTCTCATATATGAACTTGGTGTGCTTAAATCCTTTGTAGAACCTCTTCTGCTGGAAATTCCAAAATCTCTTCCCGAATATGCGGAAGCAAAGAGAATTTTAAGTTTTACAGGGAATTTTTTACCTATAGGAACAGACATGATCCCGGCAAATTCTATTTTAAGAGAATTTATAGGTGCTACATGTTTTTCCCATTGACAGGCATTATCAGTGAACAGTGAACAGTTATCAGTGATCATTGATTGGCGGCGGTGATTTTAAATTATAGGGGGAATAACATTATGACGGATTTTATAGTAATTTATGTAACAGTTTCATCTATGGAAGAAGCAAAGAAAATATCTTATTCTCTTGTGGAAAGCAAACTTGCTGCCTGTGCAAATATTGTTCCTTCCATAACTTCTGTTTATACCTGGCAGGAAAAAATCTGTGAAGATCAGGAATGTTTACTTATTATAAAAACAAGAAAAGAACTTTTTCCAGCTCTTCAGGAAAAAGTCAAATCCCTTCACAGTTATACTGTACCGGAGATAATAGCTTTACCGATACTTGAAGGTTCTAAGAGTTATCTTGACTGGATACGGAATGAAACAGTAGATTGTGAGAAGAGTGAAGGGTGAAGAGTTAAGGGTGGAGAGTGGATAATATCTCATTCTTCTTTTTTATCAGCCGGTTATAGCTGTTAGAGTGAAAAGTTAAAAAAAAACGGGATTTTAATTACTTTTCCCTACTCACTTTTCACTGAATATGAGGAAAGGGAGATGAAATAAATGAGAGAGAATACATGTGTAATCAGAGGAAATACACTGGAACTCAGAGAAAGAGTTAAAGAAGACCTGGAAAGGGAATTGTTATGGAAAACAGATAAAGAAGTCTGTTATCTTGAAGGACTTCTTCATGAAGGCTATAAAATTCCTGATTATGATATAACGGAATGGGATAATATTTCTCATACAGATGAATTTAACAGAGACAAACTTGTGCTGTCAATTTATACTCACGAATATCATATAGGTGCAACAGGTTTTTTCCCTGACTCTCAGGATATAAGTTCTGGAGAGCTGGGAATAATAATAGGTCCTCATGACTGCCGCGGAAAAGGATATGGCACTGAAGCACTGAAGCTTTTTATAAATTATCTCTTTGAAATAAAAAGAGTAAAAAGACTTTACGGAGTAATCTATAAATTCAATGAAAGAGCCTATAAAACCGCTTTAAAGACAGGGTTCACAGAAATAAATGTCATAAGTAAATATCATCCTGATTACGGATTTTATGAACAATCTTTCCTGGAACTTAAATCATGAAATATGTTTACTGGTCACTGTTCACTGATAACTGGTCACTGATAAAATGGTTTTTGCTATTAATTCTGCTGCATCAGGCTTTGCCAGAGAAGCAGCTTTCCCGGACATATTTTTCAGTTTTTCTCTGTCTGTAATCAGACCTTTAATAGTATTTAAGAGCAGGTCTTTTGTCAGAAGGGACTGTTCTATAATAATACCGGCACCATGTTTCTCAATTACTCTTGCATTTTTTAACTGATGATTATTGGCTGCTCCTGGCAGTGGTATTATGACTGATGGCTTTTTTAATACTGTGAGTTCACTCAGAGTATTTGCGCCACCTCTTGTAAGAACAATATCGGCGCTCTGTAAAGCCAGGGGCATATCATCTGTAATAAAGGAAAATAATTTGTAATTTTTTTTCAGATTTTCCGGTAATTTCTCTCTCACCTCACAGAGAGAAGGATAATCCAGCTCTCCTGATTGATGAAGAAGCTGAACAGAGGGAAGAAGAGCATTTAATATATCTTTTACGGCATTATTTATTGCCCTTGCGCCCTGGCTTCCTCCTGTAACAAAAAGAACCGGTATGGCAGGATCAAACCCGAAATGTTTCACTCCTTCATTTTTTTCCGTAAGAGAGATTTTCATAACAGCCGGATTTATAGGACTTCCCGTATATTTCCCTTTTTTTTGAACCTCCGGCGGATAATTGTCTTCTGGAAAACCCAGGGAGATACCTTTAAGAAATCTTAAGAGGATTTTATTGGAAAGACCTATTACCGTATCGGATTCATGGGCTATGACAGGAATGCCCAGAACCCCTCCTGCCAGTCCTACCGGCACTGTTACATATCCGCCTTTGGCGAATATTACATCAGGCCTGAAGCTTCTTATAATATTCAATGATTGAAAAAAACCGGCACATACCTTAAACATATCGGTGAAATTTTCTAAAGAAAAATATCTTCTCAATTTCCCGCAATGAATACCTCTGAATTTTATACCATTGGCCGGTACTATGGTGGCTTCCATGCCTGTTACGGAACCTACATAGAGAACCTCTATATCTTCAAGTTCTTTTAATTTATTTATCACAGACAGAGTCGGTATAATATGTCCCCCGGTACCTCCCCCTGTAGCAATGATTTTCACTGTTTAAACCTCGTCTGTTAAAATTTTAAACCTGTATTGGTGGCAAAATTATAAAATTGTACAATCATTCTTGCACGCCATTCCGGAAAGGTAATGCTTATATCGTCATAAGATGGCAACATATAACCATTAATCTTTTCAAATTTTTGTTCTGCCCTTACATAGCCTCCCGATGCATATTTGAGTATAACCTTATTTGATGTATAATTTTCCGCATGAATCCAGAACCTTGCTTCCTGAAGATTATCTTTTTTATCCAGGGCAGTACTTTTCATAACATAAAATGGCTCTCCCTGTATAAATTCTGTCATTGCAATGGAATGAGAAAATTTCTTTCTGTCAATGAGTTCCTGTATCGACTTATCCGTTATAATTTCTTTATGTTCTCCGAGAAAACTTGGCAGTCCTTCAAGAACAAATTTAACTCTGTCAGGGAGTATACATGATAATTTTCCCTTTACACTGAGATGAATATCTCTTGAACTGGCATCCACATTGAACTCACTTGTGTAATCACGGAGTCCTGAAAGGGAACTATCTACTCTGCGCCATAATTCATCACCTGTCATGGTGGAATCAAATTTGAAGTCCTTGCAAAATACGGGAGAAGTAACAATAGACAGAAGAAGTAGCATAACAGAAGAGTATAGAAACATTTTGGTCATTACATAAACACTCCTTTAATGGTAATAATGATGATGTATTATCACTTAATCAAGTGTTACAATTTTTATGCCTAATTTTAATATGAGATAAAAAAATATAAAAAATTATTCCTGAATTTCTATGTCTTCAATTAATATATCTATTCTTCCTTTATCTCTATAGGTTATTCCCTTTGCAAGATAACTGTCCGGACCGGTTTTATTATTGGATATTAACTCGAAATTCTTCAATGTATTTCCCGTATCTTTCAGTAAATAGTTTATACATCCGAGTCCATAAAGGTATCGTCCAGACGAAGGACATAATTCTACTGCCAGAGAAAAATCTTTTAAAGCACTGTCATAGTTGCCAAGTTTAACATATACACAGGCAAGGTTATAATGATATTTTCCGCTTGACGGAGACAGTTCTACCGATTTGATGAATTTTTCCTGTGCTTTATTGAAATCACCTTTTAAATAATAAATACACCCGATATTATAGTAAGATGATGGTTGGTCAGGTAGAAGCTTTGCTATTTTTTCAAAGTGAATAAGAGCATTATTAAATTCTTTTCTTAAATAATATATAGAGGCAAGTCTTCTGTGAACGTTTACTCTGTAAGGGTCTATGCCTATGGCTTTACTGTAATACCTGGCTGCTCTGGAGAAATTTCCGTATTTATAGAAAACATCTGCCACTGCAAGGCATGTTTCCAGATTATCCGGTTCCAGAAGGAAGGATTTATCCAGATAATCCATTCCTTTGTTTATTTCATTTGTTTCCAGATAGAAGAGGCCGAGACGACAGAGAAGTTTTGGAGAAACCTGTGGCAATATTTTCATAGCTTCTTCAAGTTCTGTAATTGCGTCCGACATTTTGCCCTGACTGTGGTAAATGTCCGAAAGGTTATAATAAGAAGCCACGTCAGCAGGGGAAAGTTTTTTTATCTTTTTCCACGTATTTATTGATTTTCCTTTTTCTCCTGCTATTAAATAAAGATCTGCCAGTTTGTAAAGGTATAATAACCTGTATGGCTGAAGAGATACTGCTTTTTCAAGTACAGCAATAGATTTCCCCGTTTTACCCTGTTTCTTTAAAATCTGTGATTTGTAAAAAAGAGCCTGATGATTATTCGGCTCCTCCGATAGAAGCTTATCGAATGCTTCAAGGGCTTTATTCATATTGCCGGAATAAAAATAATTGAGACCTGTATAAAAATAATCTGTTTTTGCCTGACTGCATACAGGCAACATTATTATCAGAAAAAAAATACAAATATATGATATTTTCATTTAATATTAAGCACCCCTTTTTCAGTGAGCAGTTATCAGTGAGCAGTGACCAGTTATCAGTGATCAGTGACCAGTGACCAGTTACAATTATAACTTATCAATAATATTGTTATTCAGTAAAATCATCTTCACCCTTTCACCCTTCACTTTTCACTTTTCACTTTTCACTTTTCACTCTTCACTCTTCACCCTCTTCATCGACTTTTCAATATAATTCTTACAGGATAGTGAGATCCTCCCTGCGGAATAGTATTCACATGAATCACCCTTTCTTCTCCGCCTTTAAGAAACAGAGTGGCTAAAGATACATGTTCCGAAGATTTGACTATAGGAGTCTCTATCATACGACCGTCTATAAGAAAAGTGCCCTGTGCTATACCTCCCTGGGATGTAAAGCTCATTTCCATTTCTTTTACATCGGAAGAGGGATTTTTCATCTTAATGGTCATATCATATAACACTCCGTAATTCCCGTAAAGAGGGCCTCCTTCATCCATAGAATCAAGAAATGGATTTTTACCTATGTATATAGATTTTTCCGGTTCTCCTGCAATATATGTTTCATTTATATTCACAAAAGGTTCAGGATAAACACCTCTGCAATGAGTAGAATCCGAGTCTCTTGGCAGAATTTCTTTAGTAATCTGACCTGAAGGTTTTGACTCGGCTCTTATTGTAAGTTCCAGAAATGACGACGGAGAAGGCTGGATGTGAAAAAGACCTGTAAGTATTTCCTTTGGAGCCATTTTCTGCATATATATGACAACTCTTTCTTCAGGTGGTATGGTAAGAAACTGTCCCGAATTAAAGAGACAGTTTCTCATAAATCTGGATGTTGCCACATGCCCTACAAAGGCCTCCTGAGGGTTCGGCCCTCCTGTACCGCTTATAAACCATATTTTGCATGCTGTTTTATAAGGGTTGAACACGTCTATTATAAGATATTTATCCTGTTCAGAGCCATTCTGATGATAATATAACAGTCTTACAGGTGAGGTGCCTGACAGGATATGGGAAAACATTACGCCGTCTTTTACTATCTTTTCCGGACTGTCACTTACGAAAAGTGAAACAGGTTTTTTGAATTTCTCTTCCTGATGCCTGACCTTCAGAGGTAAAAATCGTTCCATAGCTACAATACCGTCTCCTTCTATCCTGACCGGAACGAGAAGGTTTAATTCTTTACCGGAAGAAAGGAGACCAGGGTTTATATTAAATGGATCTATAGATAATCTTGCCCCTGACTTCAGAGAAATAGAACGGGTCAGTTCCTTTATGACTGCATCTCTTATAACATCAGACTGACATGGGGTGCCACTCACAGAGATAATATTCGGAGTGGAAAATTCGGCACAATTTTCTCTGACTGAAACAGTTATCTTAATTTTAACCCCTTCTTTTTCGAATTCTACAGTGCTGTCTCCTTTATTAATACCCCTCACAACCAGTCTGTCCCTGATATCTGTTTCTTTTATTTCTATAATATTTTGCGTGTTTATCTTCCATGTGAGTTTACCTGTTGATGTGCCCAGGATTTTTATATCACTTTTTTCCCCGGGTCCAAGAAGAATCTGTGAGGGAAATACCTTGAGGGTAGGCTGAGAAGAAAAGGCCTTCTGTAAATTCCCGACCCATCTGCCTGCAAGTTCTTCAGCACCTGAATTATTTAATTTCCCCTGCAAATCAGTGATAGTAATAAGTTTTTCCTGACCCCAGTAGATACTTACGCCGGCAGGTTTTTCTTTTTCCTTCCCATTTTCCTTTATCTTTTTTACTTCTTTTTTATAATATATCTTATCTGTAGAAATTCCCTTTGCGTAGAGAGAGTTTAATTTATCTGCAATAGCCTGAGCTCTTGTCTGAGGGTCATAGGAACTTTCCTGATGAACAGTCATTACAGGTTGTTCTCTTATATAAATGTCTTCTGCAATATGATCTTCATCTGTTCTGGATCTCACCGAAGCAAGTTCCTGTCCGTATATAAAAGATGAAAGACCCATCAGTAATAGCAAGAGATAGAATATAAAACTGAATTTCACCACATCACCCTTTAAAGACTGAGAGAATTTCCCTGATGGTTTTTGTCAGATCAACTGGATTAAAGGGTTTTATCATATAACAGGCAACTCCCAGTTCTTCACCTTTCTGTACATCTTTTTCCTGAGATTTGGCTG
>CALARM010001234.1 GCA_937888925.1 uncultured Synergistia bacterium
GTAAAGAAATTGAGAAAAAACATTACGAAAATATACTCGTTGATTATAATTCTTACACAATGAAAACAGGTGTGACTGATTTTTTAAAAGACAGTGGAGTAATTCTGAAAAAAGGATATATAAAGGTTGACAGTGAAGGTAATACGGGAATAGCCGGTGTTGTAGCTGCAGGTAATATTGTAACACCTGTCTCCGGAGTTGTTACTGCCATGTCCACAGGGTTTACAGCAGGATTAAATCTCCATACCGGGCTATATAGAGAATATTTTAATGAATCTCCTCTTTTATTTCCCTGGCTTCCAATGGGAGATCCTTTAAGACACCCGCTCAGTCAGTGAGCAGTGACCGGTGACCAGTGACCAGTGAAGAACATTGAAGCATAATGAGTGTTAATTGGTAATTAGTAAAATTTGCTTATGTTTTTGATAACCAGTATCTTTTGTGAAGCTATAAATTTATGGTAACTGGTAACTGCTCACTGCTCAACGGTTACTGATAAAAATTTCTTCTGCCTTTCTAAATTTCTCTTAAGAAATGGATCCAGTCCTTTAACAGAGCCATAACAAACCTCTGCAGCTGCTTTGCAACCGCCCTGGCAGAACGCCACATGGGGACATGGCCCGCATATATTGGGAAAGGCAGTTTTAAATTCTTTCACTTCAGGTTTTTTTATAATATCTTCAAATTTTTCCGTGAGAAAATTTCCGAGAATTCTTGACGAATGGTTACATGGTCTCATTAAACCGTCAGGGCCTATTGTGAAATACCCCGAGTCCGTACCTGCCGCACAGAAGCCTGCCCTTATATAAGGATATTTATTCACATCTATAAGGCATGGCTGTACAGGAATAGAACTGCTTATCATATACCTGTACTGCTGTGAATAAGTGTTTGCAATATCCATGGCTTTCTCAAATTCCTCCACGTCCGGCATTAATGAGTCTATATATCTGAATCCTTCACCACCGGCATTGAAACGGTTCAGCATCATGCTGTCAGACTCAATAGCTATGGCAAGTTTTAAGGTTTCTTCAAAAAATGGCAGATTTTTCTTTGTTGCAACAAATACCACTACAGGTCTTCCGCCATATGCTCTTATTTCTACAACACCTTCTATGATTTTGTCCCAGCAGTCATTCCCTGCTATTTCATTGTGTATTTCCCTCGAAGGCCCCAGGAGAGGCACTTCAAAAACCCTTACCCCTCTTTCCATACAGGCATGTATCAATCCCGATGACAGGTTGCTCCCGTTTGTGATAAGCATGGGTTCGATATGTTTGGAATGAATATAATACAATATTTCTAAAAAATCTTCTCTCAATGTAGGTTCTCCGCCGGAAAGGGTGATACAGATACAGGATGTTTCCCTGTGGAGTTTATCTATGGCAAATTTCCACTCTTCCATAGAAAGTTCTTTTCTTTTTTCTTTTTTGTGACCTTCCAGTTTCCATACATTGTAACAGTAATGACAGCTGTTATTACATGCTTCTGTAAGTTCTATTATATAATGCAGTTTATAATAGGGATTCGTCATTTCTTCCATAATATCTCCTTTTTGGGTGAGTAGTGAAAAGTGAGTAATGGCCTGTTTTTTCACTTTTCACTATAACTAAATTCCCCCGAATAATCTCCTTCATCTTCATGAACCGGTTCCTGTTGCATTTCTCCTGTCCCTCTGTAAAGAGGATGACGGTGGAGATTTTTTTTGAGAAAAGGATCCATTTCTCTTGTTGAACCATAGCAGACTTCTGCCGTTGCTTTGCATCCTCCCTGACATTCTTTAGCCATAGGACATGGTTCGCATATAGGTGGAATGGCGGAGGCAAATTCCTTCATGACAGGGTTATGTATCATATCGGCAAATTTCTCTGTAAGGAAATTTCCAAGTATTGTAGGTGAATGATTGCAGGGTCTCATCATGCCCTGAGGGCTTATTGTATAATAGGCTCTGTCTGTTCCTGCCGCACAGAACCCTGTACCCAGGTTGGGATATTTCGACATGTTTATTATACATGGATGAATTGGAACGGAACAGCTTACAGGATATCTGTATTCAAAGGAAAGTCTGTTCGCAATCTCCAGGATTTGTTCAAAATCTTCTGCTGAAGGGATTAACTCATCCATATGCTTTATACCTTCCCCTCCCGGATTAAAACGGTTAAGCATCATGCCACCCGTATCGAGTGCTATGGCAAGTTTCATGGTTTCTTCAAAATAAGGAATATTTTTATTTGTAGCAACAAATACCATAATACTTCTGGCATTCATGCTTTTTATTTCAACAACTGATTCTATTACATTATCCCAGCAGTCATTCCCGGATATTTCATTGTGTATTTCCCTTGTTGGTCCGAGAAGAGGTAACTCGAAGAGTCTTACGCCTCTGTCCACGCAATCTCTTATAAAATCCCTGTTTAATCTGGTTCCGTTTGTGATTAAAATCGATATGATACCAATACTATCAATAAATTGAAGTATTTCTAAAAAATCGGCTCTTAGAGTCGGCTCTCCTCCGGTTATGGCAACACTTTTACAATCAGTTTCTTTTTTAAGTTTTTTTATAACCTCTTTCCATTCTTCCGTGGTAAGTTCTTTCCCTTTTCTTTTATATCCGTCCATTTTCCATATATTATAACAGTGACTGCATCTGTTATTACATACTTCTGTAAATTCCAGTATATAACTCATATTGGAATAATCTTCCATTTTATATCCTTCTTTCCATAAAAAAAGATAGAATAGAGTATTCTATTCTATCTTTTTTCTGATTTTGTAAATATCAAGCCATAGGAGCGTAACAGGTTGGTTTTGGAAGAACCTTTTCACTCATAGGAGCATAACATGTCGGTTTTGGTAATTTTGCCGGAGCATAACATGTCGGTTTTGGAAGACCTTTTTCACTCATCGGTGCATAACATGTCGGTTTCCCGAAAGCTTTTTCTTCCTGAACCTGACTTCTGAGTTCTTTTATTCTGGCTGCAATATCTTCAGATAAAGTTCCTTTTAATACCTGTTCATTGAGCAAATCTACTCTATCTTTAGGCTCCGTATCAGACGATTTTTTTGCTGTTATGTTACCACCTGCAGAAGTAGTATGTATATTTGTTCTGGAAATTTCCATTATTGTATCTCCTCTCACATTATTCAGATTATTATATAATAATTTTAACACAGTATTTCATTACAGTAAAGGGTAAAATGTTAAAAATCTGTTAACCGCATAACCCATTACGCATTATTCGGTTCTCTTTATAACATGCCATCCGAACTGTGTCTGTATGGCTTTACTTATTTCTCCTACTTTAAGAGCAAAAGCTGCTTTCTCAAATTCCGGCACCATCATGCCTTTACCGAAATAACCGAGATCTCCACCATTTTGTTTGGAAGGACATTCGGATTTTTCTTTTGCAATTTTTGCAAAATCTCCGCCGCCTTTCAGTTCTTTAATGATCTTTTCAGCTTCTTCTTTTGTTTTAACGAGTATATGACTTGCTTTTATTTCTCCCATAT